>JAJAZB010000078.1 GCA_026785975.1 Cytophagaceae bacterium
CCCCTGAAGGGGGCTTTTTTTATTCAAAAGTTTTGGCTACGAAAAGCCCCCTTCAGGGGGTTGGGGGTGAATCCCGACAGTTTTTCAGCAGGTCTTTAAGCTACTTTCCCCCGACCGATCACTGCGGTTTTTTCACTGGTCACCCAGCGCATCCGGTAGGCGTTCATGGCCGTTTTGCCCAATTTATTGAGCAACCGGTAATTGACCACCAGCCCGATGGCCGCGCCGATGCCGGGAATCAGTTGGGCCATCTTGGCCAGGTCGATGTAATCGCGGTATTCCTGTTGAAACGTCCGCCAGTCAAACTCGTTGATGTCGTTCGGCAATAGTTTGCTTCGCTCGTCCCAGTCCACCATTTGCAGATACACTTCCCGCCGCCGCTCCTGACTGGAAAAAGCCAGTTGGAAGACGTGCAGGATGTAAAGCCGCTCGCGGTAATCGTCGATGGGATGCCCGTACTGCGCGGCTATTTCAAAAAGTAATTTGAACTTGAGACTGAGCAAGAGCGGGAAATCAGCCAGTGCCAGAAAAATCCCCCCGGCACCGGTAACGCCGCCTTCGGCCGCCCCCGCCGTTTTGTAAAAACTGATCCGTTTCAACACAATGCTTTCCCGCCCTTGCAGCGAATCGGCGGGAATCGGTTGCGGAGTGATAAATTCTGCCCCAAACAGCACCCCCCGCGTCATCTGCTTGATGGTCGCGGTGATGGCCTGGTGGAGTTTTTCAGGAATCAGATTATTGATCCGAACCTGCAGCGATTTGGCGAGCCGGTTGGTCAGCGAGGCTGGCTTCAACATCTGTTGTTGCCAGATTTTCAGTTCGGCTTGGGCGTAGTTTTCGTAGGATGGCATATCGGTGGCGCCGACCTCCGGTCGGTGTCTTTTCAGTTGCGTATTCTTTCGGGTCAGGCGGACTGGCAAATTTCATCAATCAACCCCGATACTTGCCATTTTTTGGATAAAAGATTAGTTTACGGGTCAATCGGTCACTCCCAACTTTAATCGCTCAATCCATGCGTTTACTATTCCTCCTTCTTTTCTCAGTGTTCTACCTGTCGGGTTTCAGCCAAACCCGTTTTCAGGTCACATTCCGCGAAAAATTCTCCAGAATTCCACTCGATGGTCGGCTGTTACTTTTTGTTTCAACTTCAAACAAAACTGAACCCAAAAACCAAGTAACCGAGGAGGCGGGGTCGCAACTCGTTTTTGGCGTAGATGTTGAAAACTGGAAATCCGGCCAAACCAAACCGGTTGATGCCAGTGCGTTTGGCTACCCGATTCGCAGCTTGAGCAAGCTACCGGCGGGTGATTACTGGGTGCAGGCGTTTCTGCACCGCTACGAAACCTTTCACCGGGCCGACGGCCACACCGTCAAACTTCCCATGGATCGGGGTGAGGGTCAGCAGTGGAAAAGCGCACCGGGCAATTTGTTCAGTGTTCCGGTGAAAGTACGGGTTGATCCAAAGGGTGTAAATCTGGTTAAAATCAGTCTTGAAAAAGAAAATCCGCCCCTCCCCGATCCCAAAACCAAAGAATCGAAGTACGTCAAGCACGTCAAAATACGCTCCGAAAAACTTTCCAAATTCTGGGGACGCGATATGTTTCTCTCGGCCTGGGTACTCTTGCCCGAAGGTTTCGACCAGCACCCCGAAGCGCGGTACCCGCTATGCATCAACCACGGGCATTTTCCGTCGGAGTTTGGTAGTTGGCGAGAGAGCTTACCTACCACCACCGACACCAGCGACTACATCGCCCGCTTCAACCTGTACGGCTACAAACGGATTCAGGAACAGGAGGCATATACCTTTTATAAAAACTGGACCGGGCCGGATTTTCCCCGAATGTTGATTATCGAGATTCAACACGCCACGCCTTTTTACGACGATTCGTACGCGGTCAACTCGGCCAACATTGGTCCCTACGGCGATGCGATTACCTACGAATTGATTCCCGCCATTGAAAAGCAGTTTCGGGGAATTGGGCAAGGCTGGGCGCGGTTTCTCTACGGCGGCTCCACGGGCGGTTGGGAAGCGTTGGCCGCTCAGGTGTTTTACCCCGATGAGTACGGCGGCTGTTTCGCGGCTTGCCCCGACCCGATTTCGTTTTCCGCCTACACCTCAATCGACCTGTACCGGGACAAAAACGCTTATTTTCTCGAAAGCCCCTGGAAACGGACACCCCGCCCCGGCAAACGCGACTACCTCGGGCACGTCAAATGCACCATCGAAGACATGAATCATTTGGAAATGGCGCTTGGCAACCACTCGCGTTCGGGCGGGCAGTGGGACATTTGGGAGGCCGTGTACTCCCCCTGCGGGCCGGATGGCTACCCAAAACGGATTTTTGATAAAGTGAGCGGGCAGATTGATTCAACCGTAGCTCTTCACTGGCGCGAAAACTACGATTTGCTGCACATCGTAAAACGCGACTGGGCGAAGTTGGGGCCTAAATTGCAGGGCAAAATCCATCTGTACTGCGGCGACATGGACAATTACTACCTCAACAACGCCGTGTATCTGATGGAAGATTTTTTGAAAACGGCCAAAAACCCCACGGCGGATAGCGAGGTGACCTACGGCGACCGGGCTGAGCATTGCTGGAATGGCGATCCTACTCTGCCCAACTACCTCAGTCGGCTGCATTACAATTCCATGTACGTGCCAAAAATCCTGAACCTGATCGAGCGCCACGCCCCCGCCGGGGCCGACGTGAAAAGCTGGCGGTACTGAAGTGAATGAGTGAATAGTTTCATGCGTAAGCCTATTCACTCATTGACTTATTCACTCATTGACTGCAAAAAAGCCATCGTATCGACGCCATCGGCGTAGTCTTTTAGCCGGGGTGTCTGCGCCGTGCCGAAGGGCAGGCTTCCCGGCAACCAACCCCCGGCGCTGACAACGCACTGAATTTTTTCGGCGTTTTCGGTTAGGTCCTCCTTCAGTTGATCCGTCGAGGCGTATCGTTCAAAATGCACGACCGAAAGCGGTGAAACCGTGGCGTTGTTTGGCGTTAGCAACAGAAATCCGTTGTCCAGGAAAGGCGTCTGGTTGATGAGCAACACTGCTTTGTTGTAATCGTAATTGTTGTGGTATTTGTGGTGGAGAATCACATCGCCCGACGGCTCGATGCTTTCGTAAAAGTCCTGAAAATCGTACTCTTCGGGCACGTAAAGTTTTGATACGTTCCGGCAGCCCAACCCAAAGTAGGTCAGAATGTCGCCTCCTAAAGCACTCAGTTCTTCAGTTGGTTCGAGGCCCGTCAGCACGCCAACCGCCGTCCGGTTTTTACGAATGATGTGGGGCTTTTTGCCGAAATAGTACTCAAAATAGCGGGCTGAGTTGTCATTCCCCGTCGCAATCGTTGCGTCGGCATCGTTGAGACGCTCGGCAAAAACCACGTCGTCCGCAAAGCCGGTTTCGATTTCCACTAATTTTTGAAGCAGTGCCCGCATCAGTGCAGAATCCTGCGAACTCAGCTTAGCCAGCAACCGATGTCCGGCTATCAACACACACAGTGCATCGTGGAAACCCACCGCCGGAATATTGCCCGCCATGATGACACCCACCTGCTTCGGCTCCGTCAACTTGGCATCGGCAGCGAATGAATAGGAAGCAATCCAAGCCTCCAGATTGGTTCGCACGAGGTACTGTTGGGCAATGGTATCGAGGGCGAGGGAAACGTTTTGCGGCGTAAACCAGTTATTCTCGTGTCGGGCGGCACTGGCCCACTGGGTACGTTGATCGTGGGCTTCGGGGCTACGCAGCCATTCACCAAGTTGGGAGAAGGCGTTGAGCCGGGTCATTAAATCCATCAAGTCGATAGGGTTTTTAGCCTTTGCAAAATTACATTCGATCCACGCCAAGATATTTTTCTTGAATGGTCAACCTTTCTTTAGTTACATTTGTTGCCTAATTTGTTTTCAGTCTCCGAAATTACGAAAAAACTGAATTGGTATGGCCATCATGATCACCGAAGAGTGCATCAACTGCGGCGCCTGCGAGCCTGAATGCCCGAATACTGCCATTTACGAAGGCGGCGTGGCATGGACCTGGGGCGGCGGCACTCAACTGGAAGAAGTTGAATTGGGCGACAGCACGGTAATTTCGGCAAAGGAATTACAAACCCCTGTCTCCGAAGAATTCTATTATATTGTCACGGATAAATGCACGGAATGCGTCGGTTTTCACGAAGAACCCCAATGCGCAGCGGTTTGTCCGGTCGATTGTTGCATCCCTGACCCGGAGCATGAGGAGGAAGAAGAAACCCTGCTTTCTAAAAAAGCCTGGCTACACGGCGAGTAAATACCATTAACGGATTATCCAGCCCCGACCATCGTCGGGGCTTTTTTTTGTATTTTACGAATAGGACAGCAAAATATCAAACCGGTAAGATATTCTACAATTTGCCATAAAATCAAAATATTGTATAAAATTTATTTAAAGCCTGTTTTTAGGAGTTTACCAAAAAATTATAACAGATTTCAAAGAATTTACAGGTTTTTAGTATAAAATAGCTACATTTTATTCCTGTTCTCTTGGAAAAGCATAAATCATATATAATCTTTGGGCCGATATGAAAGTTCTTACTTCCATCCTACTAACCAAAGATTATTATGAGAAAGTTACTTTTTACCATCTTTTCTATATTTACTACTTTTACTGTATTTGCTGAAGATACACCGGAATCGGCAAAGAAAACCACGAAGCCAGCACCCACCGATAGTGTTCAGACTGCGGAGCAAAAGAAGGAAGCAGCCGAAGGGAAATTTACGTTCTCAGGGTACCTCGATGCGTACTACTTCGGTAATCTCAACAACCCTTCCACACGCAGCAATTTAGGAATAACCGGAGTAGAACGGGCTTTTGATCAGCGGGCCGGTCAGTTCGGCATTGGTTTGGTGCAGACAAAGGCCAGCTACACTAGCAATAAAATTGACGGGGTCATTGATCTTGCCTTTGGTCCCTTCGCGGATTTAGGGAATTATGGCAACGTATTAAGCCTGAATGTCGGTGCCGCTACCTCCACTTCACTGGCCATCAAGCAAGCCTATTTCACCTGGAAAACTACCCCGAAATTATCGTTCACGGCGGGGCAGTTTGGGACGCACATCGGCTACGAAGTCATCGACGCCCCGGTCAATTACAATTATTCCCTGTCGAACCTCTTCAACAATGGGCCGTTCTACCACATCGGGATTAAAGGCCAGTATGCCTTCAGCGACAAAGCGTATTTGATGCTTGGTCTGGTCAACAATGTCGATAACATTCAGGACAACAACCGCGCGAAAGGACTCATCGGGCAGTTGTTTTTTTCACCCGTGTCCGGTTGGAATGTTTACCTCAATGCCATCGTCTCGAATGAAGCCAATGCCGACAGTCTGGGCAAAACACGGGGAACCAATTCGTATTCGCTCTTCGATCTGACGACGACCTACCAAATTACGGAGAAGTTTTTCCTGGGTGTCAACGCGGCGGCTGGTTCGCAGAAGGGTGACTACCAGGGCGGTACGTTTGCCGATAAGTCAAAAGGCTGGGGCGGCGTGGCATTGTACACCAATTATGCTTTCAGCAGCGCTTTTGGTTTGGGTGCCCGCTACGAGACCTTCGACAACTCCAGCGGTATCCGTTTCCTGCGCGATCCGTCAACGGGCGAAGGTCGTTCGGTCAATTCGTTTACCCTGACGGCCAACATCACCGCCGCCGATGGACACTTGCTGCTAAAGCCGGAATTACGCGTCGATTCTTACGACAAAAATACCTTCTTCGATGAGCGCGGCAACGTGACCAAGAAATCACAAACCACCCTGGGCATGGCCGCCATCTTCAAATTTTAATCTGCGCAACTCTTTACCACTAACCAATTTTAAATCAACCAGTTCTATGCAAAAACCATCTTACATCCCCTTAATTATTCTGTTGGTTGTCGCCTTTGCGGCGGCGCTAATGCCCGCCCTCCCAACGACGATCGTTACGGAGGGCCTCAACCAGGGCGACATCGCCTGGATGCTCGTCGCTTCGGCGCTGGTTCTGCTCATGACGCCGGGTCTGGCGTATTTTTACGGCGGAATGGTCAACACCAAAAATGTGATTTCGACCATGTTCCAAAGTTTTATTGGCATGGGCGTTATTTCGGTACTCTGGGTAGTCGTGGGTTTTAGTCTGGCCTTCGGCGACACCGTTGGTGGCTTCATCGGTAATCCGGCCACGTTTTTTATGTTCAACGGCGTACTCGACGGCAAGCCCTGGTCGCTGGCCACTACCATTCCGCTGGCTTTGTTTGCGATGTTTCAGTTGAAATTCGCGGTTATCACCCCCGCCCTGGTGACGGGTTCGATGGCCGAGCGCATCAATTTCAAATCGTACGTGCTATTCATGGTGCTGTTCAGCTTGTTGATTTACAGTCCATTAGCTCACATGACCTGGCACCCCGAAGGTTTTCTTTTCAAATTAGGCGTTCTTGATTTTGCTGGCGGTACGGTTGTTCACATGTCGGCTGGTTGGGCGGCACTGGCCGGTGCCATGTACCTCAAGCGTCGGCGATCACACCTGGAAGCCAATTTTCTACCCCCGGCCAACATTCCGTTCGTGTTGTTGGGCACGGGCTTACTCTGGTTCGGCTGGTTTGGTTTCAACGCCGGTTCGGCGGTGGGTGCTTCCCCCCTGGCGGTATCGGCTTTCGCAACAACCAACTTCGCCGCTGCCGCTGCTGGTCTGGCCTGGGTACTTTTTGATGCGGCAAAAGGCAAGAAAGTTTCTGCCTTGGGCTTTTGCATCGGTGCCGTTGTCGGATTGGTTGCCATCACCCCGGCGGCTGGTTTCGTGACGATCCCCGTGTCGCTGTTTATCGGGACCATCGCGGGAATTACGTCCAACTTTTTCGCTCACCTGAAAGCAAAAGGTAATCTGGACGATACGCTCGATGTATTCCCCTGCCACGGAATCGGCGGTATGGTCGGGATGATTATGACGGGGCTGTTTGCCACGAAAACCATCAATTCCGCAGTCGCCATCGACGGACTGGCTTACGGCGAATTTGGCCTGTTCAAAGCGCACATGATCGCTCTGGTGGTTGTATCGGCGTTTGCGTTCTTTGGTTCGTATCTCCTGCTGATGCTGACCAACGCCATCCTGCCGTTGCGTGTCAACGAAGACGACGAAAAATCTGGTCTGGACGTCAGCCAGCACAATGAGTACCTGGTTGAATCAAACTAAATACTTTGGCAAAGCCACAGGGTGATGCCTGTGGTTTTGTTGCATAGCGTGAAGCCGCACCCATTGGGAGCGGCTTCATCTTTTTGGGGGCTGAATCCTGGTTCAGACAAATTCCAACTCACTCACCTCAACCAGCCCTGATTCGTTGATAGCCCGTAGCTGAACGGATTTCAGTTCATTGATTAACAGGGGATCGTACTTCGCCGTAACCCGCACGTAGTTTTCCGTAAAGCCCTGCATATTTCCTGCTTCCACGTCTTCTTCAAACAACACCGTCGCCGTGCGCCCCAACTGGCTTTCGTAAAATACCCGGCGTTTTTTCTCCGATAAACTATGCAACATCTTTGACCGTTCGGCTCGCTGAGAGGCGGGAACCACCGGTTTGATCGTCAAAGCCAGCGTGTTGGGACGTTCGGAATACGTAAATACGTGTAAATATGAAATCGGCAGGACATTCAGGAATTGATAAGTTTCCCGGAAATCAGCCTCCGTTTCGCCTGGATGGCCCACAATCACGTCCACGCCGATGCAGGCGTTGGGCATCAGTTCTTTGATTCGAGCCACGCGTTCGGCGTACAATTCCCGCCGGTACCGGCGGCGCATCAAGCCGAGTACGTGATTGGAACCCGATTGCAAGGGCACGTGAAAATGGGGCACAAACCGTTGAGATTGAGCCACAAACGCAATGATTTCGTCGGTCAGCAGATTTGGTTCGATGGATGAAATACGGAAGCGCTCGATCCCACTTACTTCGTCGAGGGCACGAATGAGGTCCAAAAAGGTTTCGGTTCGTTGGCCTCCGTGCAGTCCAAAATCACCAATGTTGACTCCCGTCAGCACAATCTCTTTCACGCCCCGGCCCGCAATTTCGTTGGCGGCCCAAATTCCGTTTTCGATCGTGTCCGAGCGGCTCGCTCCTCTTGCCAACGGAATCGTGCAATACGCGCAGGGATAATCGCAGCCGTCCTGCACTTTCAAAAATGTCCGCGTCCGGTCGTTGAGCGAGTACCCCGCGTGGTAGTCGATTACGTCTTCAATATTGGAATTAAATACCCTGGCCCGACCGGATGGTTCTTTCACAAAACCATCGAGGAGTTCAACCAACCGAAACTTTTCTGCAGCCCCCAACACCGCATCGACGCCCTCGATTTCTGAAATTTCCTGCGGTTTCAACTGGGCGTAACAACCAATAACGGCCACGTAACCGTCGGGGTTGATCTTCCGGGCTTCGCGAACGATTTTCCGACATTTTTTATCGGCATTGTCAGTGACCGAACAGGTGTTGATAATAAAAATGTCCGGCTGCTGATTGAATTCGACTTTCTGGTAGCCCCGCTGCTCAAAGGTTCGGGCAATGGTGGAGGTCTCCGAAAAGTTGAGTTTACAACCCAGCGTATAAAAAGCGACTTTTTTCATGAACTTCAGTATATTCTCCCCTGCCTAAAACCTGTACGAAGGGAATTTCACGAGCAAAGGTACTGCCAAACCGGCAGTTTGAAGAAAATGGTTCCGGCAACAAAAAAGCCCCTGCCGGTAGGCAAAGGGCTTTTCGTGAAAGAAAAAACTAAAAGTCGGGTTTTAAAAAACCGCCGTTTTCACGGTTTTGATGATCCGGGCCGCCACTTTGTAGGGATCAGCCGCCGAGTTGGGGCGGCGATCTTCGAGCCAGCCCTTCCAGCCGCGATCCACGGTGGCAACCGGAATTCGGATGGAGGCACCCCGGTCGCTGATGCCGTAGCTGAATTTATCAATCGACTGCGTTTCGTGCTTACCCGTCAGGCGCAAGTGGTTGTCGGCCCCGTACACGGCGATGTGCTCGCTAATCACGGGCGCAAAAGCCTGGCAAATGGTGTCATACGTGTCTTTGTTGCCCGCCGTGCGCAGCGCGGTATTCGAGAAATTGGCGTGCATCCCCGAGCCGTTCCAATCAGTAGCGCCCAGTGGTTTGCAGTGCCAGTTGATCGCCAAACCGTGTTTTTCACCGACGCGTTCGAGCAAATAACGGGCAATCCACACTTCGTCCCCGGCGGCTTTGGCCCCCTTGGCGAATACCTGAAATTCCCACTGACCCGCCGCTACTTCGGCATTGATGCCTTCGACGTTGATCCCCGCTTCGAGGCAAAGGTCGAGGTGTTCTTCGATAATATCGCGACCAAACGCATTAGCGGCACCCACCGAGCAGTAATATTGCCCCTGAGGCGCGGGATACCCCCCCGCCGGGAAGCCAATCGGCCGGTTGGTTTTTGGATCCCAGAGGAAGTATTCCTGCTCAAACCCAAACCAAAAGTCGTTGTCATCGTCCTGAATCGTGGCCCGCCCATTCGACTCGTGGGGGGTCTTGTCGGCGTTGAGCACTTCGCTCATCACCAGGTACGCATTCTTGCGGGCTGGATCGGGAAAGATGGCCACTGGCTTCAACAAACAGTCTGATGATCCCCCCGGTGCCTGCTCGGTCGACGAGCCATCGAATGCCCACATGGAACATTCTTCAAGTTGACCGCTGAAATCGTCTTCGATCTTCGTTTTGCTGCGCAGGCTCTGCGTGGGCTTGTACCCGTCGAGCCAGATGTACTCAAGTTTCGATTTTGCCATGGTATACGTGAACAAGTAATGGTGAAGGAAAGGGCTACTATTTTTTAGTGTGTGCTTACAAAAATAAGCGTTGATTCGTGAAATGCTAAAATAATCATTGGTTTTTTTTGCTATTCCTGTACTTTTCTTTCGATTTCTTAGAAATATTTAATTTATTCTCAAATAATGAATTGTCGTAAAATCGGAATCAATCCGGTAGAACCTCTTTTGCCGAATGGTTTGTGTTTTTATTTCATCTCCGTAAAAATTCTGGCGGTCATATCAGAAACAACCCGAAAGTACTTACTTTTAGCCTTGGTTTTTAACGCATATTCTCAAAAGTATCCTTTATGGCAATTGCTCGTTTCAAGGCCCTCGAACTGGCTCAGTCCCGGCTATCCCCGACGGTGAAAATTCCCCACGAAAAAGTTACGGAATACTATGGCAGTATGACGTTCAGCGACGACGTGATGCGGTCATTACTCAGCCCGGAAGCATACCTTAAAATCACGACCGCCATTCAAACCGGTTCAAAAATCGACCGGGAAGCCGCCGATGAGGTAGCCGCCGCCATGAAAGCCTGGGCACTTTCCAAAGGCGCCACGCACTACACGCATTGGTTTCAACCCCTGACCGGGGCAACGGCCGAGAAGCACGATGCGTTTTTCGATATTGTACCCGGCACCGGCAAAGCCGTTGAAAAATTTAAAGGTTCGGCCCTGGTTCAGCAGGAACCCGACGCTTCGTCCTTTCCCAACGGGGGCATTCGCTCCACCTTCGAGGCGCACGGCTACACGGGCTGGGACCCTTCGTCGCCCGCGTTTATTTACGAAAACGCCGGTGGAACCTCCACGCTGTGCATTCCCAGTGTGTTTGTCGCCTACACCGGCGAGGCCCTCGATTACAAAACGCCGCTGTTGAAGTCGAGCGAATTGCTGGACAAAATTGCCACGAAGGTGATGAACGAGTACTTCGACCGCAATGTCGACAAGGTCACGCCGACGATGGGGGCCGAGCAGGAGTACTTTCTGGTGGATGAGGCCCTCTACAACGCCCGCCCCGATTTGATGATGGCCAACCGCACCGTATTTGGCCACGCCCCCGCCAAGGGACAGCAGTTGGAAGATCATTATTTCGGTTCGATTCCGCCGCGCATCAACGCGTTTATGGTGGATTATGAAATCGAAGCGCTTCGCCTCGGAATGCCCGTGCGAACGCGCCACAACGAAGTGGCCCCGGCGCAGTTTGAGGTCGCTCCTACGTTTGAAGAAGTCAATCTGGCTTGCGACCACAATGCCCTACTGATGGATTTGATGACGAAAGTGGCTGCCCGGCACAAACTCAAAGTACTTTTCCACGAAAAACCATTTGCGGGCATCAACGGCTCGGGCAAGCACAACAACTGGTCGCTGGCCACCGATACCGGCATCAACTTGCTCGGCCCTTCGACCAAGCCCAAGGAAAATCTGCGCTTCCTGACGTTTTTGGTGAACGTGATGAAGGCCGTTCACGACTACGCCGATTTGCTCAGGGCGTCGATTGCTACGGCGGGCAATGAGCACCGGTTGGGAGCCAACGAAGCGCCTCCGGCCATTATGTCGGTGTTTCTGGGGAGTGAAATGTCGCGTGCCCTCGATGAGTTGGAAAACGTCGGCGAAATCAAACTGGAGAAGGGCGACAACGTTTATTTGAAGTTGGGTATCAACAAAATTCCGTCGTTGTTGCTCGACAATACCGACCGGAACCGGACCTCGCCTTTCGCCTTCACCGGAAATAAATTTGAGTTCCGGGCGGTGGGTTCGTCAGCCAACTCGGCCTCGCCCATGACGGCGTTGAATACCATCATGGCCAACCAACTTATGCAGTTCAAAGCCGATACGGATGCGCTGCTGGCCAAGGACATGAAAAAGGAACTGGCCATTGTCGAGGTGTTGAAGGGCTACATCAAAGCCTCGAAGCGGATTCGTTTTGAGGGTAATGGCTACTCGGACGATTGGGTAGAGGAGGCTGAACGCCGGGGGCTTTCCAACATCAAAACTACCCCGGAAGCCCTGGGTTTTTACGTCCGCCACGATATCGTTGACCTATTTACCCGTCACAACATTTTCACGGAAAAAGAACTCGAAGCGCGGTACGAAATCGAGCTTGAAAACTACATCAAGAAAGTGCAGATTGAGTCGAGGGTGATTGGCGACTTAGCGATGAACCACATTGTTTCAACCGCGTTGAAATACCAATCGCAGTTGGTTGATAACGTGCGGGGGCAGAAAGACATCGGCATCGAGGAACGCTATTATTCCCACACCGTTGAATCTATCAAGCGCATTGCCGAGTATACTTCGCGGATTCAGATGCTGGTCGATGAAATGACGGAAGCCCGCAAAAAGGCCAACAACACGGAAAACACCGCCGAACGCGCCCTGCTTTACGGCACGGACGTGAAGAACTATTTTGAAGATATTCGCTATTGCGTGGACAAACTCGAACTCATCATCGACGATGACGAATGGCCGTTGGTGAAATACCGTGAGTTGCTCATGGTGCGCTGATCCCCCACAAAAACAAAGCCCGCACGTGACAATGCGGGCTTTGTTGCTTTAATTTAGCATTCCAATCATCCCTCCTACTCCCATGTCCGACTTGGTTAACCCCGGCTACAGCCCGGAAGAAATCCGGCAATTGCGCGACGAGTGTCTTCAAGCCCAACGCTCTTTCATCCTCACCCCCCACGAGGAACTTGACGAACCAACGGGCGACGAATTTGCGCATTTTCAGTTTGTGGGTAAACACCAGGAGCGTGAGGTGGTTTATGATGCCGTGATGTACACCCTGCGGCTGCATCACAGCAGTTTGGTTTATGAAGAAGCGGAACGCCGGGCCACCAAATCATTCCCGCTGTACACGCCCGTGGAAATGCGCGACGAAACCTACCGGGCCAATGAGGACCTTGACGATGAAGTTGAATTGTTTGTTACGGAGTTGATCGAAGAAATCGAAGAGAGTGAAGAGGTGAAAGTGCAGGAACACCTTGAACTCGATACCGAGGCCGATTACGGCATCGACCTCGACGCCTGCCTGAACGTCGATGCGATTACGGACGAGGTCATCGAAAAGTTTGTGCGCGATTATAACGCCGGGACTCTTAGCCTCGATGCCACACTTTACACGTTCAAAAGCGTTGACGAAGAGGAAGAGTAGATTGTAAAAATAGCCATCATGCCTGATTTCAAGGGAACTGACCAGTACGTGGCCACGCGGGAATTGCAGGTGGCCGTCAACGCGGCGGTTACGCTACAAAAACCGCTTTTGGTAAAAGGCGAACCGGGTACTGGCAAAACATTGCTGGCCTACGAAATAGCCAAAGCGTTGAATAAACCGCTGATTACCTGGCACGTAAAGTCGACAACCATCGCCCAGCAGGGCTTGTACGAGTACGATGCGGTGAGCCGGTTGCGGGATAGTCAGTTGGGCGAGCAAGTCAGCGATATCGCCCACTACATCCGAAAAGGAAAGCTTTGGGACGCCTTCGATGCCGAAGAACAGACGGTGTTGCTAATCGATGAAATCGACAAAGCGGACATCGAGTTTCCGAACGATTTGCTCAACGAACTCGATCGGATGGAGTTTTTCTGTTACGAATTGCGGCAAACCATCCGCGCCCGGCACCGCCCGATTATCATCATCACCTCCAACAACGAAAAGGAATTGCCCGATGCTTTTTTACGCCGGTGCTTTTTCCACTTTATCAGTTTCCCCGACCACGAAACAATGCAGCAAATCGTGCAGGTTCACTTTCCTGACCTTCAGAAAAAACTGCTCGACGAAGCCATGCGCCTGTTTTTTGGGGTGCGTGAGGTAAAAGCGTTGAAAAAGAAACCCTCCACCAGCGAACTCCTCGATTGGCTCCGATTGCTGCTCTGGGGAAAGGTCTCGGCGGATTTGCTTGAAGAATTTCAAACCAACACCGAACTTCCACCCTTCCTGGGTGCCCTCCTCAAAAACGAACAGGATTACGAACTATACGCCGCCATTCGGGCCAGGACGAGGCGGTAGTAATTTGAAAAGGTGCTAATTTGAAACGGTCAGACGGAACGTCGGACCCGACAACACGGATTTTTGCAGAATTCCAACCAAACTTCATTTGCACATTCTCAAATTAGCACATTCTCAAATTTTCAAATTAAATGTTCCTCGACTTTTTTCTCCACCTCAGGGCGCACAAGTTTCCGGCTACACTGTCGGAGTACCTGACGCTGCTTGAAGCCTTGGAACGGGGTGTAATTTCCCAAAATGTCGATGATTTTTACTACCTCAGCCGGGCCGTTTTCGTAAAAAACGAAGCATTTCTGGACCGCTACGACCAGCTTTTTGCTGACTATTTTAGCTCGGTTGGTCAACTGCCAGAGGAATTGGTGGCCTCGGTGGCAGAAGATTGGCTGAAAACCGACTTCATTCGGCAACTGACCGAGGAAGAAAAAGCGGCCCTGACAGCCGCCGGAGGACTCGACGCGCTCCTCGACCGCTTCCGGCAATTGCTCGCTGAACAAAACGAGCGACACGCAGGCGGCAATACATGGATTGGCACGGGCGGCACCTCGCCGTTCGGCAATGCGGGGTACAATCCCGAGGGGTTCAAACTGGGCGGACAACCCGGTAGCGGACAACGCCGGGCCGTGAAAGTCTGGGAGCAGCGGGCTTATCAGAACTACGACGGCGATGTCGAACTCAATACCCGCAACCTGAAGATGGCCCTCCGACGGCTGCGGTTGCTCACCCGCGAAGGAGCAGCAGACGAACTGGATCTCGACGGAACGATTCAGGAAACCAGTCGGAATGGGGGTTTGCTCGAAATCAAAATGCAGCCCCAACGCCGAAACCGGGTAAAAATACTGCTCCTGCTCGACGTGGGCGGCTCGATGGACGACCATGTCGAGTTGGTTTCACAACTCTTCTCGGCGGCGCGGTACCAGTTTCAGCACCTGGAAACGCTGTACTTTCACAATTGCCTTTACGAAACCCTCTGGCGCGACGCTACCCGTCGGCATGAACGCCTCTCGACCTGGGAAGTTCTGCACCGGTACAACTCGGATTGGAAGGTAATTCTGGTGGGTGACGCCTCGATGGCCGGTTACGAAATCACCGAACCCCGGGGCAGCGTCGAACATTACAATGAGGAAGCCGGAATCACCTGGCTCCAACGGTTGAGCGACCATTTCAAGAATATAGTTTGGCTCAATCCCATTCCGCCGGGCTACTGGGCGTACACGCCGAGCATTGGCATCCTGCGTAAATGGAGCGAAAATCGAATGTTCCCCTTGACAATCAACGGGTTGACGATGGCCTTGAAGAGTTTGAAAAATAGTAAAATCCGCCACGAAGCTGCCTGATGCCCGTATTTTTTCAACCCGACATCGCCGATCAGCCTTTTTTAAGTGAGGAAGAATCGCGGCACGCCGTCAAAGTGTTACGGATGAACGCGGGCGAAACGCTCCAGATTGCGGATGGTCGGGGCGGCTGGTACGAGGCGGAAATTCGTCGGGCCGACGCGCGACGCTGTGAGGTTAGTATCCTTCGCAAAACCATTCCCGCGCCGCGCCCGTTTTACATTCATTTAGCCATTGCCCCCACCAAAAACATGGACCGCGTGGAGTGGATGCTGGAAAAATGCGTTGAAATTGGCCTGGACGAAATTTCATTCATCGAAAGCCGTTATTCCGAACGGCGGGCTTTAAAACTTGAGCGTTTACGAAGTGTCGCCATCAGCGCCTTGAAACAGGCGCAACAGGCCTGGCTTCCCCGGCTAAATGACTTAGGTCGGCTGACCGATTTTTTGAAAAAATTTCCAGTGCCTAATCCTGATTCTCAATTATTCATTGGCCATCTGGAGGAAGGGGAACGAAAATTGCTTCAACGTGAAGCGAAGCCGGGCCAGAAGTATGTTGTTTTGATTGGACCCGAGGGCGATTTTTCAACTGAAGAAATTCAGTGGGCGAATGCAACTGGTTTTCAATCGATCAGTTTAGGTTCCAGTCGATTGCGCACTGAAACGGCTGGGTTGGTCGCCGTACACATCCTAAATTTAATCAATCAATGAGTACTCGTTCATCTGCTCCCCGGCGCACCCGGTTTGTACTTCGATTTCTTCTCGTTTTCGCCTCTACATCTGGCCTGATTCTTACTGCTTTGGCGCAACAACCGGCCTACAAAATTGCCAAGTTGAAGTACGGCGGCGGCGGGGATTGGTACGCCAACAAAACCTCACTTCCCAATCTCATTCGGTTTTGTAATCAAAATTTACGAACGAACATCTTCCCCGAAGATGAACTTGTGGAAGTTGGCAGCCCCGAACTTTTCAGTTATCCCTTTGTTCACATGACCGGTCACGGCAACGTGGTTTTTACCGAAGCCGAAGCGCAAAACCTGCGTCGTTACCTGTTGGGAGGGGGTTTTTTGCACATCGACGACAATTATGGACTGGAAAAATTCGTCCGGCGGGAGATGAAAAAAGTCTTTCCCGAACTAAGTTTCGTTGAACTCCCCTTCAATCACCCCATTTACCACACCCGGTTTGATTTCCCGAACGGCCTACCCAAAGTTCACGAGCATGATGGCAAAACGCCGCAGGGGTTCGGGCTGATTTATCAGGGCCGTCTGGTTTGTTTTTTCAGTTTTGAATGCGATTTGGGCAATGGATGGGAAGATCAGGCGGTCTACAACGACCCGGAGGAGATCCGCCAGCAAGCCTTGCGGATGGGGGCCAATTTGATCAGCTACGCCACAACAATCTTGTAAAATGAAGACGGTGTTGCTCTTGCTGCTGTGGTTTTGGGCGCAACAAGCCTTAGCGCAGCCCGCCAACGGTTTCATCGGTGAAGACTCGACCGAATATCTGCGTATCTGGGAAAAATCCAGTTCACTGGGAAAACCAAAAGTGGGTGTCGATTTTGGTCAACGGGTAAAATGGGCAAGCAGCGATGAGGCATTGAAACACCCAAATGGCGGGATTATGCCGTTTAACTCCCTTGTTGACGCTTTAAATTTTCTGGATCGTCGAGGGTTTGAAGTAATCACCGGGCGAAGTTTCCCCAACGGCGGAGGTGAATATTTGCTGCGTCGAAAAAAAATCCCATAATCCCGCAACCAAAAGCCTTCCACAAAACGTTAATGCTGTAACTTTGTCTTATACAAAATCTCAGCATTCGTTAAACCCTCTCCTCCGTTTATGGCACTGGTCATTCCCGCATTCATCATTCACTGGTATTTATCGCTCTTCAGCCAGACTTTCTTTTTGCATCGGTACTCGGCGCACAAGATGTTCACCATGAATAAATTCTGGGAGCGGTTTTTCTACTTGCTGACCTACATCTCGCAAGGATCGAGCTACCTCAGCCCCCGCGCTTACGCCATTTTGCACCGGATGCACCATGCGTTTAGCGACACGCCCCGCGATCCTCACTCCCCGCACCACAACAAAAACGTCTTTACCATGATGTGGAAGACGAAAGATCTTTACAACGCCATCCTCTTCGGTAAGAAAAAAGTGGAGGCTGAGTTTGACAAAAACTATCCGTTCTGGCGTTCCGTTGAAATCATCGGCGACTCCTGGATGTCGCGTTTGGGTTGGGGCATTGGCTATTCGCTGATGTATATTGCCGCCTACGTGTGGCTCGATATGCACTGGGCCTTTTTCTTTTTGTTGCCGATTCACTTTCTGATGGGACCTATCCACGGCGCCATCGTCAACTGGAGCGGTCACAAGTACGGATACCAGAATTTTGACAACAACGACCGGTCGAAAAACTCCCTGGTATTTGACCTGTTGATGATGGGCGAGTTGTTCCAGAATAATCACCACAAGCGCCCGATGAGTGTGAATTTCGCTTCGAAATGGTACGAAATCGACCCGACGTATTCGGTCATTAAAGCCCTTAGCTGGCTCAAAATTATTCATCTGAAACCAGTCAAGGAGTTAAAAACGGTGTCGGTTGAAAAAGAAATGGCTTGACGAATTTTTCTAAGAAAAAGGCCACCCCGAAGATTCGGGGTGGCCTTTTTCTTTTATCAGAAGTTGCAGGCGGAACGCCGCCCGGGGTTGTCCCTACAATTTTTGGATAAACATTACCTTCCCTTCAATTCAGTTTCCTCAAAAAGTACGTTGTTGAGGAAATCCAGGAAGGGTTTAAGAATACGACCATGACTTGCTATTTGGTCGGCGAAATCAGCGGATAGGGCTTCATTATCGCTAAAGCGGTGCATATAAAAAAGCTGCGTTCGCCGGAGTAAGGGCAGTTCCGGGTGATCTTTCGCGTAGCCTTTCGGGGTGGTTTTCAATTGGGTGCCCTTGGCCTGGCCAAAACAAGCGACAAAATCGGGTGCTTCGATAATCGCCTTCAGTTCGGCGGCATTATAATCCACTTCCTGCCGGTATTTTGCCAATTGCTGGGCGGTGGGGGCGTACATCCCTCCGCCCAAAAATGTTTCGCCATCAGACGTATCCACGCCGGGCTCAACGTGCAGGTAATAATCCATCCGGTTGGCCTTGCGGCCCCCTTCCGAAAAACTGGCCGACAACCAGGTTTTGTACGGCGATTTATCGGGAGTGAAGCGCACGTCGCGGGCAATGCGGTAGCTACAATTTTTGACCTGCAAACCCGCCAGGTTCTCAAATTGACCGATTTTCTGGATGAGTTCTCCAATCAAAACTTCCATCCCCGATTTCACAACGTCGTACTCACTCCGGTGGGCGTGAAACCATTCGCGAGTGTTATTCTGACGCAGTTCACGTAAAAAATGGAACGTGCTGGGGTGTATCGTGGCCATGCAACGGGTCGATTGAGTTGTGAAATTAACCAAATCCGCGCACGTGGTTTGAACCTTGCCGGGGTTTTTAAGGATATTTGTGGTTCCAACTTTTTTATCCGGCTAATTACCGGGCCTGTTTTTCACTATGTCCCGTATTTTAACTGGCATTCAACCTTCCGGCCGGCCGCATCTGGGCAATCTGCTGGGGGCTATTTTACCCGCCATTCAGCTCTCGCAAGACCCCGCCAACGAATCATTTTTCTTCATCGCCGACCTCCATTCCCTCATCACCATTAAAAACGCCGAGGAGCGTCGGCAAAACACGTATGCGGTGGCGGCGGCCTGGTTGGCCTGCGGGTTCGACACCTCGCGCAATGTATTCTGGCGGCAGTCGCGCGTACCCGAGCACACCGAGTTGGCCTGGTACCTCAACTGCTTTACGCCGTTTCCGATGCTGGTCAATGCGACTTCCTTCAAGGACAAATCGGAACAACTCTCTGACGTCAACGCCGGTCTGTTCATGTATCCGGTGTTGCAGGCCGCCGATATTTTGCTTTACGACGCCAACCTCGTGCCCGTTGGCAAGGACCAAAAGCAACACCTGGAAATGACCCGCGACATTGCGGCCAGTGTGAACCATCAGTACGAAACGGAAATTTTGGTGTTGCCCGAGGCCCGCATCGACGAACAGGTGATGACCATCCCAGGGCTGGACGGACGAAAGATGAGTAAGTCGCTCAACAATTACATCGACGTGTTTTTGCCGGAAAAAGAATTACGCAAGCAAGTGATGGGCATTGTCACGGATAGTACGCCCCTGGAGGAACCCAAAAATCCCGACGGCGATACGGTGTTCACGCTGTATTCCCTGATCGCGGCTCCGGCTGATGCGCAAAAAATGCGTGAAAATTACCTCGCGGGTGGCTACGGCTACGGCCACGCCAAGCAAGCATTACACGAAGCGATTTTAAAAAAGTTTGCCGCCGAGCGGGAGCACTTCAATCATTACATGACGCACGTGCAAGAGTTGGAAGACGCCTTGCAGGCCGGGGAAGCCAAAGCCCGCGCCATCGCCGGAGAGACCATCAAACGGGTTAGAGCCGTCCTGGGTTATTAAACTATTCCTTGATGCTTGAAATCCTCAACCGTCTGGATACCGAAGCGTTTTTGTGGCTAAACGCCCAAAACAACGCCTGGCTCGATCCGGTGATGTATTGGGTTTCTGACCGCGAAATCTGGTTCCCGTTTTATGCCGTAATTCTATTCTGGCTCGGCTGGACGTACCGGTTACGGGCGTTGGCCATTGCCTTGACGATCGGGGTTTCGGTGGCGATTGGCGATCAGGTGACCTCCAGTTTCTTCAAACCGACGTTCATGCGCCTGCGTCCCTGCCATGAACCGGCCATCGATCAATGGGTGCATTTGGTCTGGGAATGCGGCGGACAATATGGTTTTGCTTCTTCGCACGCCGCAAATAGTTTCGGATTTGCTACTGTTTTAACTCTTTTGCTGGGGCAGAGTCAGCCCTGGGTGCGGCTTTTGTACGTTTGGGCAATAGTAATTTCCTATAGTCGTATTTATGTCGGCGCCCATTATCCTCTCGACGTGCTGGCTGGTGCGGGTATTGGCGTTTTGGGTGCCTCGCTGTCGGTGAGTGGGTACCGTTTTTTTGAAAATCAATATCATTTCAAATCTTTATGAACCTGCGCATTTTTTGTTTAATGGCCCTGTTGTTTACCAGTTCTTCCCTGCTTTCTGTTTGTGCTCAATCGGCCAACGATGTTGTTGGAATCTGGTTTAATGAAGAGAAAGATGCCAAAATCCAGATTTACCGGCAAGGCGATAAGTTTTCCGGCAAAATTGTCTGGTTGAAAAACGCGACCAGCCCGAGCGGTAAACCCCGCACGGACGATAACAATCCCGATGATGTTCAACGTAGCCGTCAACTCATGGGATTACTACTCTTACGCGACTTTGTACACGACGGGGGCAATTTATGGAATGAAGGGAAAATTTACGATCCCAAAAGTGGGAAGACCTATTCCTGCAAAATGACGCTCAGTACCCGCAATCGACTTGATCTTCGTGGCTACATCGGAACGCCGTTGCTCGGGCGCACAGCTCGTTGGGCAAGGGCCGAGTAGGTAGCGCCGACCTCCGGTCGGTGTATCTGGTCTGCACTCAGCACACCCAAGAATGCTTCCTAAAACGGGCAGACTCGCGCAGGTTTACACCCCCGCCAA
Source organism: Cytophagaceae bacterium (assembly GCA_026785975.1). Lineage (GTDB taxonomy): Bacteria > Bacteroidota > Bacteroidia > Cytophagales > Spirosomataceae > JAJAZB01. The sequence continues at coordinate 20,827 of JAJAZB010000078.1, forward strand.
CACGATTTCCTAAGCTAATCCTGTACTTCTTTGCCTTTTTTCCTTAATTTTGCGGGAAATTTACCCAAGATGGCTTCCCTCAATCCCGTTAAAATCTTCTCCGGTAGTGCGTCTCAACAACTGGCCAAACAGATTGCCCGTCACTACGGAAAAGACTTGGGTACCGTCACTCTTCAGCGGTTTGCCGACGGCGAATTGTCGCCAAGTTTTGACGAATCCATTCGGGGTTGCGATATTTTCATCATTCAAAGCACGTTTTCCCCCGCCGAAAACCTGTTGGAATTGCTCATGCTGGTCGACGCCGCCCGGCGGGCTTCGGCCCACTACGTCACCGTCGTGATTCCCTACTTCGGCTACTCCCGGCAAGATCGGAAAGACAAGCCGCGCGTGTCGATTGCCGCCAAACTAGTCGCTAATCTGTTTACTGCTGCGGGCACGGACCGGTTAATTACGATTGACTTGCACGCCGGGCAGATCCAGGGATTTTTTGACTTCCCGGTGGACCACCTCGAAGGGGCGTCGGTTTTTGTTCCTTATTTACGGAGCAAAAACCTGGATAATCTGGTGTTTGCCTCGCCGGACGTCGGCGGTGTAGCCCGGACGCGGCGGTTTGCATCACATTTTTCCGGCAACATGGTGATTGTGGACAAACAGCGCAAAAAAGCCAATGAGGTTTCCTCGATGCAACTCATTGGCGACGTGGAAGGTGCTCACGTGGTACTGATCGACGATTTGATCGACACGGGAGGTACCATCTGCAAGGCGGGTAAATTGATACTCGAAAAGGGAGCTTTGTCGGTGCGGGCCATTTGCACGCACCCGGTGATGTCGGGAAATGCCCACGAAAACATCGCCAATTCGATGTTGGAAGAATTGATCGTATCGGATACGATTCCGATGACGCAATCCAACCCAAAGATTACCGTGCTAACCGTGGCTGAGCTTTTTGGCAAAGCCATTGGTCGCATCCGTGATAATGAATCTATTAGCTCGTTGTTTATAAACTATTAATTCAAGTGAAAAGCGGTCCGCCGCGCGGTGAAAAGTTTTTGGAGTATGCGCAGCCAACTTTTCACTTTTCACTGTAAAAACTTTTCACTTTTCACTGTAAAAACTTTTCACTGTAAACATGAAATCACTCGAGATTGTAGGGTATAAACGAGCGAATCTCGGCAAGAAGGCCTCCAAGGACTTACGTGCCGAAGCTCAAGTGCCCTGTGTCCTCTACGGAGGTACCGACCATGTCCATTTTCACGCCCCGATGATTCTGTTCCGCGACCTGTTGTACACCCCCGACGCGTACCAGGTCACGCTCAACATTGAAGGTAGTTTGTACACGGCCATTTTGCAGGAAGCGCAGTTTCATCCGGTTAACGAGATGATTCTGCACGTTGATTTCCTTGAAATCATTGAAGGAAAGGCCATCACCATCGAGGTGCCCATCAAATTTGAAGGCAATTCGCCGGGCGTACAAAAAGGGGGCAAACTCCTCCAGAAACTTCGCAAGATTAAACTGCGGGGTCAGGCTTCGGATATTCCCGATTACATCCTCATCGACATCACGGACCTTGATTTGGGTAAGTCGGTGAAGGTAAACGAACTTAAGGCAGGAAAGTTTGCCATCCTGAACAACCCCAGCCTGCCCGTCGCTACGGTTGAAATTCCCCGTTCGCTGCGCGGCAAGGTCGAAGCGTAAGCAGTCACTGTTTTTGAGTTAATAGATTTAAAAACGCCGCCCCGAAAATCGGGGCGGCGTTTTTTATGAATACCGTGCATTGACTTACCGCTGTTTTGCTCCGTAGCGTAGAGCGCAATTACTTCTTCGTCACCCGGATCGAAATCCGACGGTTTTGGGCGCGTCCCTCTTTCGTGTCGTTCGTAGCCACTGAATTTTCTTGTCCGTAGCCTTCGGCTTCGAGGCGGTCGCTGCTAATGCCCAAGCCACCCAACTCCGCCTTCACCGATTGCGCCCGGTCATTCGACAAGTTCAAATTGGCGTCCGCGTTGCCGGTGTTGTCCGTGTAACCGCCCAATTTTACGTTTGCCCGAGGATTGGCCTTCAAAATCTCAGCGATGTTTTTCAACTGCTCCTGCGATGCCGGTTTCAGCGTGGCGCTTCCGGTTTCAAAGGTCAACCGGTCAAAGTCGAACCAGGTTTCCTTGTTGACCGCTTCGTTTCCTTCGATAAACTTCAGCAATTTGTTTTCGACACCCAATTCGGGGAGGTTCAACTCAACGCCCGAAGGCAGTTTACGGGTTTGGAATTCGCCCAGGTTCGGCGTGTACACCGTTTCATTGTCGGCGGAGGTCGATTTTTCAAGGTCGATGCCTTCAATTCCACCCACCGCCTCGATGCCTTCACGGGACGCACCCAGTGTTTCCGACGACTTCACCGCGATGTAGGGCGCAATCACCAGCGAAACGATGGACATGAGTTTAATCAAAATATTCATCGACGGCCCGGACGTATCTTTGAACGGGTCACCGACGGTATCGCCCGTCACCGAAGCCTTGTGCGGCTCTGATTTTTTGTAGAACCGCTCTACTTTCCCATTGACTTCGATGTCGACGCCTTTCTCGAACGATTTCTTGGCATTGTCCCAGGCACCTCCGGCGTTGTTTTGGAAAATACCCATCAAGACGCCCGACACCGTAACACCCGCCAGCAAACCACCCAGCACTTCAGGGCCAAAAATAAAGCCCACAATCACGGGCACCGACAGGGCAATCGCGCCCGGCAACATCATTTCCCGGATCGAAGCCTGGGTCGAAATCGCCACGCATTTGTCGTATTCCGGCTTGCCGGTTCCTTCCAGAATACCGGGAATTTCGCGGAACTGCCGCCGCACCTCTTCCACCATTTTCATGGCCGCCCGGCCTACCGCCGCGATGGCCAGGGAACTAAAAATAAACGGAATCATGGCCCCAACGAACAAGCCCGAAAGCACGTCGGCTTTGTAAATATCGATGGCCGAAATACCGGAAATTCCCACAAAGGCCGCAAACAGGGCCAACGCCGTCAGTGCCGCCGAGGCGATAGCAAAACCCTTCCCGGATGCCGCCGTGGTATTTCCTACCGCGTCCAGAATATCGGTACGACCCCGCACCTCTTCGGGCAAATAACTCATCTCGGCAATCCCGCCCGCGTTGTCGGCGATGGGGCCGAAGGCGTCGATGGCCAATTGCATGGCCGTCGTGGCCATCATGCCCGCCGCCGAAATAGCGACCCCGTACAATCCGGCAAAATGATAGGAGGTGTAAATCCCCGCCGCCAGCACCAAAGTTGGCAACACAGTCGATTCCATTCCCACAGCCAAACCGCCAATGATGTTGGTCGCCGCGCCCGTGGCCGACTGCCGGACGATGGACATCACCGGACGGCGGCCCATTGCCGTGTAGTATTCCGTGATAATCGACATCAACGCCCCAACTACGAGTCCCGTGACGATGGCGTAAAAAACATCCATCCGCTCAAACTCAACGCCCCGAATTTCCATCACGCCGGTTGGTAGTATGGCGTTGACCAGAAAGTACGACGCCACGAGCGTCAGCACGATCGATCCCCAGTTTCCCAGGTTCAATGCATTCTGCACACTCGCGTTTTCATTTTTAATCCGCACGAGGTAGCAGGCCAGTATCGAGAAAATCAGCCCCATCCCCGCAATGACCACGGGCAAAACGATGGGCGCGTGACCAAAAATCGAGTCGTTTTGAAGGACAATCTCCCGACCGAGCACCATCGTGGCCAGAATCGTGGCCACGTAGGAACCGAACAAATCGGCCCCCATCCCGGCCACGTCGCCCACGTTGTCGCCCACGTTGTCGGCGATGGTCGCGGGGTTGCGCGGATCGTCTTCGGGAATCCCGGCTTCCACTTTGCCCACGAGGTCAGCGCCCACGTCGGCGGCTTTGGTGTAAATCCCGCCGCCCACGCGGGCAAACAGGGCGATGGATTCGGCACCGAGCGAAAAGCCCGCCAGCACTTCCAGCGCGCGTTCCATCGGGATGCCGTTGACCGCGAGAATGCCGTTGACCGGAGCAACGCCGTCAACAAAGTAGTTGTACAGAAAAAGAAACAGCAGGCTCAGGCCCAAAACGGCCAGCCCCGCCACGCCAATGCCCATCACCGACCCGCCGGTAAACGACACGTCGAGCGCACGGGCGAGACTCGTGCGGGCGGCGTGGGCCGTGCGCACGTTGGCTTTAGTGGCAATGTTCATCCCGATGTACCCGGCCAGGGCCGAGGTGAACGCACCAATCGCGAAAGCAATGCCAATAAACCAATGGGAATTGGGCACCTGCGTACCCGCGAAGACCAACACGGCGGCGACGATGACGCCGAAAATAATCAACACGCGCCATTCCGCTCTCAGGAAAGCAATGGCCCCGTCGGCGATATATCCGGCGATTTCCTGCATCCGGGCGTCCCCGGCATTTTGACGGGCCACCCACACAAATTTTGCGTACATCACCGCTAAACCCAACAAACCGAGAATAGGAACCAGATAAATAATACTGTTCATGCAGTGATTTTTTAGTAAGGGTGTAAAAAGTTGCCCGCAAAAATAGAATAAGCCCGCTATTTAAAAAACTAACGGTTGTTGTCCCCCGGTTCTGAAAATGACATTTGCCTGACAAAAAATTAACAACATCTACCCTACGAACGGTTACGCCGGTCAGATGGATTCCGCGCTTTTCGGCCTTCACCCGGTTGGCCCAGGAGAAACTTTCGTTTTGCTTTTCTCCCTAAATACCCGCAATTTAGCCTTGTTTCCATCCCTACCCCGTTCTTCCGATGCTAAAAAGCATTTCCACGTTACTCCTTTTTTTTTGTCTGACGGCCGGCTTTGCCCAACCCCGTCCCCTGCCGCCGGGTGAAATTCTCCTTAATTTAAAAAAACTCAATGTGGTGGGTTCGGTGCTTTACGTGGCGGCGCATCCCGACGACGAAAACACGGCCATGCTCGCCTGGCTGGCCAAAGACCGGCTGGTTCGGACGGGCTATTTATCCATCACGCGCGGCGATGGCGGTCAGAATCTCATCGGCCCCGAGCAAGCAGATTTGATGGGCCTCATCCGCACGCACGAATTGATCGAAGCCCGGAAAATCGACGGCCCGGAGCAATTTTTCACCCGCGCCAACGACTTTGGTTTTAGTAAATCGACGGAAGAGGCGTTAAGACTCTGGGATCACGAAAAAGTACTCGGCGACGTGGTTTGGGTCGTGCGAAAGTTTAGGCCCGACGTGATCATCACCCGGTTCCCGCCCGATGCCCGCGCCGGGCACGGCCAACACTCGGGTTCGGCGGTACTGGCCGAGGAGGCATTCACCGCCGCCGCCGACCCGAAACGTTTCCCCGAACAGTTACAATACGTTCAGCCCTGGCAGGCCAAGCGCGTGGTCTGGAATTCCTATTCGCCTAATTTTCAAAGTACTAAACCCAGCGAAGGCGGATTTGTCAGTGCCAGCATCGGCGATTACAACTCGCTTTTGGCAAAAACCTACCTTGAAATCGCCGCCGAAAGTCGGTCGATGCACAAATCGCAGGGCATGGGTTCGACCAAACAACGCGGGCAGCGCGTCGATTACCTGCTCCACAAAGCGGGCGATCCGGCCCAAAACGAATTGTTCGATGGTATCGACCTGTCCTGGAAACGGATCAAAGGCGGTGAAATCGTTCAAACTACGCTTCAGGAAGCGATCGCCTCGTTTCGGCCCGAAAACCCGGCGGCGGTAGTTCCCTTGCTCGTGCAGGCCTGGAACCAACTGGGCAATCTACCGGATGCGAACTGGAAAGCGCAAAAGCGAACCGAAATCGAAAACCTGATTATTGCCTGCGCCGGACTCTGGTTTGAAGCCAACGCCACCGACTACGCCACGAGCGGTGGTGATGAAGTAAAAATTTCGGTCAGTGTGGTTAAACGTTCGGAGGCACTCGTCACCCTCGAAACCCTCGATTTTTCGGGTTTGGCCAACACCGAAAGCCTGAAGGCGGAGTTGAAAAACAACGAATTGGTGACAAAAAATTTCACCCTCAAACTGCCCGCCAACCAGCCGCTCACCCAACCGTACTGGCTGGCCGAAAAGCACGAGCAGGGCCGCTTCAACGTCAGCGACATTACGTTGGTGGGCTATCCGCAGAAACCCGCTGACTTGCAGGTCGCCTTTACGTTCAACGTCGCGGGTACGCCGTTGACGTTGCGCCAGCCCATCAGCTACAAGTTCACGGACCCGGTGAAAGGCGAACTCTATCGTCCACTCGAAGTGCGGCCAGCCGTGACCGTCGATTTGGCCGAAAAAGTCTACGTGTTTGCCGATGCTCAACCCAAGACGGTTGAGTTGCTCGTTAAATCGGCCCGGGCGAATCAATCCGGGCAGGTTTCGCTCGACGTGCCCACCGGTTGGCGCGTCGAACCGGCCAGTCAGCCCTTCAGTTTGAAGGATAAATATCAAGAAACAAAAATGAGTTTTCGGGTATTTCCCTCCGCTGCCACTTCAGAAGTTTTGCTGAAAGCCATTGCTAAAACGGCCGATGGGCTGTTTAGCCGGGGACTGCTCACCATTGCCTACGATCACATTCCGACCTTGACGCTCTTCCCGCCCTCGGAGGCAAAAATGGTTAAACTTGACCTGAAAACGCGCGGTCGTCGCATTGGGTACATCGCTGGTGCGGGCGACGATGTTCCGGCGGCGCTCAGGCAAATTGGCTATGACGTCACGCTGCTCAACGAACCCGAAATGAACGGGGATTTAGCCCGATTCGATGCCATCGTCGTGGGCGTCCGGGCGTACAACACCGAGGAGCGGCTCCGTTTTTCGCAACCCCGACTGTTGAAATACGTCGAGAATGGTGGCAATCTGGTAGTGCAGTATCAAACCAACATCAGGCTCGTTACGAAGGAAATCGGCCCCTACCCGCTCACCATTTCCCGTGACCGGGTTACTGCCGAAGAGGCCCCCATCACGTTTCTGAACCCCACGCACCCCGTACTCAACTCGCCCAACAAAATCACGCAGTCTGATTTTGCGGGTTGGGTGCAGGAGCGCGGCACCTACTTTGGCGGCACCTGGGATAGCCATTACGAACCCATTCTGGCCAGTCAGGATCCGGGAGAAAAGGCGATGGAGGGCGGCTTACTCGTTGCTTCCTACGGGAAAGGGTATTTTGTGTACACCGGTTACGGCTTTTTCAGGCAGTTGCCCGCCGGGGTTCCGGGCGCGTACCGGTTGTTTGCCAACCTGCTTTCTGTGGGAAAATAGTAAATCTATTGGGTAATCTGAATTTATACTGTCTTTGTCACCCTGAGCTTGTCGAAGGGCGGTTAGTGAGGCCCTTCGACAAGCTCAGGGTGACAAAAGCGTGTTTTATTATCGGCAAAATTAAATTTCGGGTAAATTACTTAAACCCATCAACTCCATGAAAAAACAGTACGCTTTTCTCATCAGCCTGCTTTGCCTCGCCACGTTTGCACAGGCCCAAAACACAATCCTGCACTGCGGCACACTCATCGACGGGATTGGCAATGAAGCCCGGCGCGAAATGACGATCGTCGTCAGTAAAAACCGAATTACCGGCGTAGAAAAAGGTTACCGAACGCCGGGTGCCGGCGACCGCGTGATTGATTTAAAGAGCAAAACCGTCATGCCCGGCCTGATCGATTGCCACGTTCACCTCGAGCAGGAATCCCGGCGCGGCGCGGCCATCGACCGCTTCCAACTCAACCCCGCCGACGTCGCGTACATGGCAGCCGGATACGCCAAAACCACCTTGATGGCCGGGTTTACGACCGTCCGGGATTTGGGCGGCAGCGGCGTCAACATCGCCCTGCGCAATGCCATCAACCGGGGCATGGCCGTGGGGCCGCGCATTTTTACCTGCGGAAAATCGATCGCCACGACGGGTGGCCACGCCGACCCCACCAACGGCTTTCGCCACGACATCGCCGGGGATCCGGGCCCGTACGAAGGCGTCGTCAACAGCGTCGAGGATGCCCGTAAGGCCGTCCGTCAACGGTACAAAGAAGGGGCCGACATGATAAAAATCACGGCCACGGGCGGGGTGCTCAGTTTGGCCGTGAACGGGCTGAACCCGCAGTTTTCCGAAGAAGAAATTCGCGCTATCGTGGAAACGGCCAAAGACTACGGCTTTCCGGTAGCCGCCCACGCCCACGGTGCCGAGGGCATGAAACGGGCCATCCGGGCGGGCGTGACGAGTATCGAACACGGCACGTACATGGACGACGAGGCCATTGAGTTGTTCAAAAAAATGGGCACGTACTACGTCCCGACCATTATCGCGGGCAAAAGCGTGGCCGATTCCGCCCGGATATTTGGCTACTACCAGCCCGTGGTCGTGCCCAAGGCGCTGGCCGTCGGGCCGGTGATTCAGGGTACGTTTGGGAAAGCGTACAAGGCGGGCGTGAAAATCGCGTTTGGTACCGACGCGGGCGTGTTTACCCACGGGCAAAACGCGAAAGAATTTCAGTACATGACCGAAGTGGGAATGCCGCCAATGGCCGCCATCCAGTCGGCCACGCGGGTCGCCGCCGAACTCGTCGGCATGAAAGATCAACTGGGCACGGTAGAAACGGGCAAACTGGCCGACCTCGTCGCGACGGGAGAGAATCCGCTGCAAAACATCAAAACGTTGATGCAGGTGAGGTTTGTAATGAAAGACGGGGTCGTTTACAAAAACGAGTAGCTTGTACCATCTTCGTTAACTTTAATAAAAATGCGCTGATTATGCCAATCACCCTGCCTCAACCGCTCGCCGGTCGCTATTCAGTGGCCGATTTCGAGAATCTGCCGCCCGGCCCGCCGTACTACGAACTTATCAATGGAACGCCGACCATGTCGCCATCACCTATTTATTCGCATCAACGTCTTTCACGCGATTTGCTCATCAAGTTACATCTGTTTGTCATCGAACGTGACCTGGGAGAAGCCCTTTGCGCTCCGATGGACGTTGAATTCGACCCCGAAAATGTCTTTCAACCGGACATTTTTTTCATTGCCAATGCACAACGGCACATTATTCAGGAGGAGAAAAAAATAGTGGGATCCCCCGACCTGGTCATGGAGATTCTCTCGAAGAATAAAATTGATGATGTCGTAAAAAAGCGGTACTTCTATGAAATCTTCGGGGTAAAGGAGTTCTGGCTGATTGATTTGCAAAAGAAAACCATTGAAGTTCTTGAAAATCAGGACATGGAATTTATCCGATACAGTTACGCCAAACGTGAAGGAGAAGTTGAATCAAAGTTATTGCCGGGTTTCAAGGTGTCACTTCAAAGTCTCTTCAACTAAAATTTCCGCATCCATCAACAAAACAGCCAGCCTCAAAACTTGAAGCTGGCTGTTTAAGTATCAATCAATCAAACTCTCAAACACGTCTTAGGCACCTACACTCCGGCGGATGATGTTCAAGGCTCCACCGGCTTTAAACCACTCGATTTGCTGCTCGTTGTAGGTGTGGTTGGTCGCAAACGATTCGGAGGTACCGTCGGCGTGATGCAAAACGACGGTCAACGGAAACCCAGGTGCAAAGCTATTCAATCCAACGATATCAACGGTATCATCTTCCAGGATTTTATCATAGTCCATTGGGTTTGCAAACGTTAAGGCTAACATTCCCTGCTTTTTCAGGTTGGTTTCGTGAATCCGGGCAAAGGATTTCACCAGAATGGCCCGAACGCCCAGAAAACGCGGTTCCATGGCGGCGTGTTCCCGTGATGAGCCTTCACCGTAGTTTTCATCCCCCACAACCACCGAACCAATCCCCGCCGCTTTGTACTGCCGCTGTACTTTCGGCACGGCTTCGTACACGCCGGTCAGTTGGTTTTTGACGCTATCCGACTTTTCGTTGTAGTAATTGATGGCGCCGATGAGCATATTGTTCGAAATATTATCGAGGTGCCCCCGGTACTTCAGCCAGGGCCCGGCCATCGAAATATGGTCGGTCGTACACTTGCCTTTGGCCTTGATGAGCAGTTTCAAACCCGTCAGATCAGTGCCCTCCCAGGGGGCAAACGGATCAAGCAGTTGAAGCCGGTCCGACGTTGGGCTGACCAACACCTGTACCGACGAGGGATCCTCGGCGGGAGCCTGGTAGCCCGCATCTTCCACCGCAAACCCATTAACGGGCAACTCGATGCCGAGCGGTTCGTCCAATTTTACGGCATTCCCCTCCTCGTTGACGAGCGTATCGGTAAGCGGATTAAACGTCAAATCACCGGCGATGGCAAAGGCGGTAACCAATTCCGGCGAAGCCACAAACGCGTGCGTGTTGGGGTTACCGTCGTTGCGTTTGGCAAAATTCCGGTTGAAACTGGTGATGATGGAATTCTTCCGATTCGGATCGTCGGTGTGACGCGCCCATTGCCCGATGCACGGACCGCAGGCGTTGGCCAGCACGACGCCACCCATCGCATCGAAGGTCGCCAGCAGGCCGTCGCGTTCGGTGGTGTAGCGGACCAGTTCAGAACCGGGCGTCACGGTGAATTCCGAGCGCACTTTCAGCTTTTTGTCAACCGCCTGTTTAGCAATGGACGCCGCCCGCGTCATGTCTTCGTACGACGAGTTGGTGCAGGAGCCAATCAAGCCGACTTCCAGTTCGGCGGGCCAACCGTTTTCTCTCACGGCTTGCGCAAATTTGGAAATGGGCCAGGCCAGATCGGGCGTAAATGGGCCGTTGACGTGCGGCTCCAGTTCAGAGAGGTTGATTTCAATCAACTCATCGAAGTAAGCACCCGGATTTTGATAGACTTCAATATCCGAACGTAAATGCTCGCGTACCCCATCGGCTAAATCGGCTACGTCTCCCCGCTCAGTCGACCGCAGGTAAGCGGCCATTTTTTCATCGTACGCAAAAATCGACGTTGTCGCCCCAATTTCGGCACCCATGTTGCAAATCGTGGCCTTGCCCGTGGCCGAAAGACTATCGGCTCCGTCCCCGAAATACTCAACGATGGCCCCGGTTCCGCCCTTCACGGTGGTAATCCCCGCCACTTTCAGAATTACGTCTTTCGGTGCGGTCCAACCGCTGAGTTTGCCCGTCAGGTGTACCCCGATTAGTTTTGGCATCTTCAATTCCCAGGGCAGCCCCGCCATTACGTCGCAGGCGTCGGCCCCGCCCACGCCAATCGCCACCATGCCCAAACCACCCGCGTTGGGCGTGTGGGAGTCGGTGCCGATCATCATGCCGCCCGGAAAGGCGTAGTTTTCCAGCACGACCTGGTGAATAATTCCCGCGCCCGGTTTCCAGAATCCAATGCCGTATTTATTGGAAACCGAAGCCAGGAATTCAAACACTTCGCGGCTGGTGTTGATGGCGTTTTGCAAATCTTCCTTAGCTCCCACCTTGGCCTGAATCAGGTGATCGCAGTGTACCGTTGACGGTACGGCCACCTGCGGGCGACCCGCCTGCATGAACTGCAACAGCGCCATTTGCGCCGTGGCGTCCTGCATGGCAACACGGTCGGGGGCAAAATCCACGTAGGTTTTTCCGCGCTCAAAAGCCTGCGTGGGGTTGCCCTGCGTCAGGTGCGCGTAGAGTATTTTCTCGGAGAGCGTCAGTGGACGTCCCAGCGCCTGTCGGGCGGCTGCAGCCCGTTCGGGCAGGCGGGCGTACACGGTCTTGATCATTTCTATGTCGAATGCCATAGTCGGGTTACGAGTAAGTAGGTTAAAAAGATTGGCGGCTAAAAGTACAAAAACTATGCAATACGCGGGGCGTCGGTCTGAAATTGCGCCGAAAAATTACCCGCCCAATCGGTTTCGACCCGGAACCTCAACGTACCAAAACGTGTTGTTTGAAGACTGAATGAATATTTTTTACAGGGGCTATCCGCCTTTTCGTCAACGAATTACGTAGCTATCCTGACCAGCCCGATTCTAAGCGTTTAGAAGCGCTTTTGGCTTTTATCTAAAATTCCAACCTATTTTTGGCGCAAACCGTTTCCCATCCCAATGGGTTTTCACGGTACATAAACTTTATGGCAAAGAAAAATTTAGTCATTGTTGAATCCCCGGCCAAGGCCAAAACGATTGAGGGCTACCTGGGCGCCGATTTCGTGGTGAGGTCGAGCTTTGGGCACGTTCGCGACCTGCCCAAGGAAGACAAAGCAATCGATATAAAAAATGGCTACCAGCCGGTTTACGAAATCTCCCCCGATAAAGTAAAAGTAATCAACGAACTGAGGCAGATGGTTAAAGCCTCGGACGAAGTTTGGCTTGCCACGGACGACGACCGCGAAGGGGAAGCCATTTCCTGGCACCTCAAAGAAGCCCTCAACCTGCCCGATGCCACCAAGCGCATCGTGTTTCGGGAAATTACCAAAAATGCCATCCTCAACGCCATCAAAAACCCGCGCACCATCGACCAGGATCTGGTCAATGCGCAGCAGGCCCGTCGGGTACTCGACCGGTTGGTGGGTTTTGAACTCTCGCCGGTGCTCTGGGGAAAAATCGACAAAGGACTCTCGGCGGGCCGTGTGCAGTCGGTAGCCGTTCGGGTGGTGGTGGAGCGCGAGCGCGAAATCAGTGCCCACGAAAGCAAGTCCTCGTTTAAGATTGTGGCCAATTTCCTGCTCGACGGTGGCAAAACGCTCACGGCGGAATTACCCAAAAATTTCGAGAATGAGGCCCAGGCCCGCGAATTTCTGGAACGATGCAAGGGTGCTAAATTTTCGATCAAAAACCTCGAAATCAAGCCCGCCAAGAAAACTCCCGCCCCGCCGTTTACAACCTCCACGCTGCAACAGGAAGCCTCCCGGAAATTGAGTTTTTCGGTCGCCCAGACCATGAGCGTCGCCCAACGGTTGTACGAGTCCGGGAAGATCAGCTATATGCGGACGGATTCGACCAACCTTTCGGAAGATGCCATTGAAAAGGCCAAAACCTCCATCATTGGCGAATACGGCGAGAAATACAGCTTCGTCCGACGCTTCAAGACCAAGAACGATTCGGCGCAGGAAGCCCACGAAGCCATTCGCCCGACCGATTTCGGGGCGCAACGCATCAGCGGCGAACGCAATGAACAGCGGCTGTACGAACTCATCTGGAAGCGGGCCATCGCGTCGCAAATGGCCGATGCGCAACTCGAACGCACCACGGCGACCATCGGCATCAGCACCGTGCCGCAGGAACTCATCGCCCAGGGCGAAGTCATCAAGTTTGACGGCTTTCTGAAAGTGTACCTCGAATCGAGCGACGAGGAAGACGAAGAAAATAAGGGGATGCTTCCACCGCTGAACATCGGGCAGATTCTGAACCTCGATTTGATGAAAGCCACGGAGCGTTTCAGTCGCCCGGCGCCCCGCTACACCGAAGCCAGTTTGGTGAAAAAACTGGAAGAACTGGGCATCGGGCGTCCTTCGACGTACGCGCCCACCATTTCAACCATCATCAAACGGGAGTACGTGGTGAAGGAAGATCGGCCGGGTCGGGAGCGGAAATTCAAGGAACTGACCCTGAAAAACGACCAACTCAGCGAAAAAACAGGCACTGAAAACTTTGGGGCGGAAAAGGCCAAACTTTTCCCGACCAATACGGGAATGGTGGTTAACGACTTCCTGGTCAAGAACTTTCCGACGGTGGTTGACTTTTCATTCACCGCTAACGTGGAGTTGGAGTTCGATGAAATTGCCGAAGGCCGCATCAAATGGCAGGACATGATCGACAATTTTTACAAACCTTTCCACAAAACCATCGAAACCACGATGGGCCAGGAGCGGAGTTCCTCGGCGCGGGAATTGGGCGTCGATCCCAAGTCGGGGAAAAACGTGTACGTGCGGAAGGGCAAGTTCGGGTTCTTCGCCCAAATTGGCGAAGCCGCTACCGAAACCGAAAAGCCGCTGTACGCCACGCTGAAAAAAGACCAGCTAATTGATAATATCACGTTGCAGGAAGCCCTCGATTTGTTCAAACTTCCCCGTGAAGTCGGTTTTTTTGAAGATAAACCTATCCTCATCGGCATCGGACGGTTGGGTCCCTACGCCAAGCACGACGATAAATTTGTTTCGCTAAATCCCGAGGATGACCCGTTGACCATCGATGAAGCCCGCGCCATCCAGTTGATTCAGGAAAAACGCGTGAATGATGCTGGGGAAGCGATTGGTTCATTTGAAGACGAACTCATCACAACCGGGAAGGGGAAATTCGGGCCGTACGTCAAGCACTTGGGCAAGTATTATTCCTTACCCAAAGGGCTGTACCTCAAGGATGTAACCTCGGAGAAAGCCATCGAAGTCATTTTGGCCAAGCGCCACGCCGAAGCCAATAAATACCTGAAAGAGTTTCCCGAAAATCCCCAGGTCAAGGTATTAAACGGAGTGTACGGCCCGTACATCGCCGTGGGCAAACGCAACATAAAAATCCCAAAGGATCGCGACCCGCAAACGCTGACGCTTGAGGATTGCCTCACCCTCGCGGGCGATGCTCCTGAAAAAACACCGGCAGGCAAAGGGAAAAAGAAGTAATTGAAGGAGTGGCAAGTGGGTGAGTGGTTAGTGGCAAGTTGAGTAAGAAATAGAAGTGACAAGTGATGGAGTGGTCAGTGGCAAGTTGAATAAGAAATAGATTAACCGTGTGATTTGGCAATCAGTACTTTACTGGTTACTTGTATTGGTTCACGAGGTTGTACCCGAAACTTTGCCAAAGTTTTAGAACCGGGGCGCGTAGCCTTTGGCAAAGTTGGCGCAATCTAACCAGTGTATACCTCGTGAACCAATACAGTTACTGACTACTCTATCACTTGTCACTTTCTCGCAATCACTTGCCACTTTCTCGTCCTGTGGATTATTTTTTTGAACACATTCCTTATCTTCGGGAATGTGTTTTTTTATGAAACGGAGTGTCCTGTTGGTTTTTGCCGTTCTTTTTTCGCAGTCCATTTTTGCCCAGCGCGAAGGGCTGATTATTGGTCAGAGTTGCAATATTTACTTTCAACGCTTTGGGAATGGACGTCCCATTCTGGTCGTGGGTGACCCCGCTCTGCCCTTCCGGGGTTGTGAAAATGTGGCCCAGAAACTGAGCAAGCGGAACCAGGTTATCCTGTACGATCCTCGGGGTACCGGGCGCACCAAACTGCCCCGAGTCGATACCTCGACAGTCAATTATCCGCGAACCGCCGAGGACATCGAGAGCATCCGCCAGGTACTGCGGCTACCCCGCCTGATTCTGCTGGCTACTCCGGGTGGGCGGGGCGTCGTGGAGAATTATATGCGGAAATTTCCCGAAAAAATAGATGGATTCATCTGGCTGACGGGCGAATCCTGGGCACCCACCACCTTTGTTCGTACCCCAAAACTGGATAGTCTGCTGGCCTTCAGCGCGATTCCGAATGCCGTAAAGCCAGCGTCCAGCAAACCGGCCTTGCGGGTCGACTGGACGGATACCGAAGCCTTTTACACGACCGTCGATCAATTCATTCGTCGAAACCGACTTGATTATGTCGCCCCCGAACCGAAAAAAGCTCGTCGTCCTAACGGGCGCGGGAATATCCGCCGAAAGCGGGCTTAAAACCTTCCGCGATTCCGATGGCCTTTGGGAAGGCCACGCCATCGAGGATGTTGCCACGCCCAGGGCCTGGGCCAAAAATCAGGCCCTGGTGCTTGATTTTTACAACCAACGACGCAAGCAGGGACTATCCGCTCAGCCCAACGCGGCCCACCGAATTCTGGCCGAGTTGGAAGCCGATTTTGACGTTCATGTTATTACGCAAAACGTGGATAATCTGCACGAAAAGGCGGGTTCAACGAAAGTTTTGCACCTGCACGGCGAACTGTTTAAAGCCCGCTCAACCAAAGACCCGGCTCTGGTGTACGACCTCGACGGTTGGGAACTCAACCTCGGCGATACCTGCGAGTTGGGTAGTCAGTTGCGCCCGCACATCGTCTGGTTTTATGAAGCTGTACCCGCCATTGAGGAGGCCGCCCAAATCGCTTCGCTGGCCGATATTTTCGTAGTCGTGGGTACTTCCCTCGTCGTCTACCCGGCAGCCGGGTTGGTAAACGATGTACCCGCTGGTGTTCCTGTTTTTGTTGTCGATCCCAATGCCCCCGCCGTTGCCCGTCGGCAGGTTCGGTACATTCAGGAAAAGGCGACGGTCGGCATGGAGGTGTTAAAAAAATACCTGTTTGACGTTTAGTTTTTAAATATAAAAACCTGAACAACTGATGTTACGCAAACTTCAATAGTCGGCCTACGAACGAAACAACTTCGTGAAACTCTGAGGGATACTCTGGTGCTTTTGGATTTGTATTTACCCGATCGCGAACAAGGATGGACGGTTTTGAAGTAATAAAATCGAATCAGCAACTGGAACAGATCCCCGTCATTATTCTGAGTGTATCCCAGGATGAAATTGCGCGGTGTGCGCTTACCTTTGCCCGAAACCTTCCCATTTCTTACTGATGCAACTGCTCGACGGCAAAGTCGTTTCTGCCCATTTCAAACAGGAAATCGCGGCTGAAGTGGCCGCAATTCGAACGGCCAGTGGTAAGATTCCCCACCTGGTCGCCATTTTGGTGGGCAACGACGGGGCCTCCGAAACCTACGTGGCCAACAAGGTCCGCTCCTGCCAGGAACTCGGCTTTCAGTCCACCTTACTCCGGTTTGAACCGACCATCACCGAGTCCGAACTACTCGACGCCGTGCGCCGGGTGAACGAAAATCCCGACATGGATGGGCTGATCGTGCAACTTCCCCTCCCTGGTCACATCAACCCGGACCGGGTCATGGAAACCATTGACCCCCGGAAAGACGTGGACGGTTTCCACCCCATCAACATTGGTCGCATGGCCAAAGGACTACCCGCCTACGTGTCGGCTACGCCCCAGGGTTGCCTGATGCTCCTCGAATATTACGGCATCGAAACCTCTGGAAAGCATTGCGTGGTGCTGGGCCGTAGCCAGATCGTGGGGCTTCCGATGACCATTCTGATGCAACGCAATACCTACCCCGGCAACTGCACCGTGACGGTTTGTCACTCGAAAACGAAGAATTTACCACAAATCACCCGGCAGGCCGACATCCTCGTGGCGGCACTGGGCCGACCCGGTTTTGTCACCGCCGACATGGTCAAGGAAGGGGTGGTGGTGATCGACGTGGGTTTGGAGCGCGTACCCGACGCCAGCAAGAAAAGTGGGTTTGCGCTAAAAGGAGACGTACTTTTCGATGAAGTTGCGCCCAAGTGCAGTTTCATCACGCCCGTACCCGGCGGCGTGGGCCTGATGACCATTGTTTCCTTAATGAAAAACACCCTGCAAGCCGCAAGGGGAAAATAATACTGAATGCTGAATAAATTGAGCCAATCAAGTTACAATAATTCCCTGTTTAGCATCTTGCATTTCATTCAACATTCATAGAAGTTCAGCATTAAAGATTCACATCCACCTCATCAGCCACTGGGCCATCTTTTTGACCCGGTTGGTGTAGGGAGGGTATAAAAACCGTAGGGTACCAAAGTTTTGCCGGAGTACGCCCCGCTGGTTGGAAAATTCGAGAAATCCCCAATGCCCGCCCGATTTGCCAATGCCCGAGTTGTTCACGCCACCCCAGGGCAATTCGGTGTGGCCGTATTGAATCAGCGTTTCATTGATAACAACCCCGCCCGAACTGGTCTGGTCGAGGTAGTAGCGAATAGCCTCGTTGTTTCGGCTGCCGATGTACAAAGCCAGTGGTTTTTCGCCCGAACGAATCCGCTGGATGGCTTCTTCGCGGGTTTTGAAGGAAATCACGGGTAGCACCGGGCCAAAAATTTCCTCCTGCATCACCCGCATATCGTCGCTCACGTCGGTCAGAATTGTGGGGGCTATGAAATTTTCGGCTTCGTTAGTTTGCCCACCGTGCAACACGTGGGCACCTTTTTCAACGGCATCCTCCACAATTCCCTGCACCCGTTTGAAGTGCCGGGCGTTGACAATCCGGCAGTAATCCGACGACTGCTCGACGCCTTTCTGCTCGGGGTTAAACATTCGTTCGGTGCTGGCGCGGAGTTCGTTGAGGAATTCATCCTGAATCCGTTCGTCGATGAGTAAATAATCCGGGGCAATACAGGTTTGGCCGTTGTTGAAAAACTTGCCCCAGGCCACGCGTTCGGCCACTTTTTTTACGTCCACGGTTTCGTCGATTACGCAGGGTGATTTACCGCCCAGTTCGAGGGTGACCGACGCCAGATGTTGGGCCGCAGCGGTCATGACGATTTTCCCCACCGCCGGACTTCCCGTAAAATAGATGTGGTTGAAAGGCAACGCTAAAAGCCGCTCGGCGACGCGGGCATCGCCCTCGAAAACGGCTACTTCGTTGGGAGAAAACAACTCCCTAACCATACCACTCAGCAAAGCCGACGTGTGCGGAGTCATTTCCGATGGTTTCAAAATCACCGTACAACCCGCGCCAATGGCCATCGCCAGCGGTTTTACCGAGAGGTTGAACGGATAATTCCAGGGCGACAAAATCAACGCATTGCCTTTCGGCTCGTATTTTACGTAAGCCGTCGTGCCGGTCAGTGGCAACGGCGTGGGTACCCGGCGGGGTTTCATCCAGCCGCTGAGGTGATTGATGATGTACTTGATCTCGGCGTTTACCCCCATCAGTTCCCCCAGAATAGTCTCCGTTGCCGGGCGGCGAAAATCGTCGTACAAGGCTTGCTCGATGTCATGTTGGTGCCGCTGAGTCCAGTCGAGCACCCGGCGTAGTTTCTCAATTCGTTCAGGAGCGGTCGTCAGTGCCAACTGAGCGGCGTAGTCTTGTTGGCTCTTGAAAACCGGATCAATGTCAATGGTAATTTGCTGAGGGGTCAGAATAGTGCTCATCAGAAAAGTGGTCAATGTGATTCCATTAAAAGTACCTATTTTTTCATTTTAAAATGACAAGTTTAGGTTGCTGTTGCGCCAAAGGCAGTTTTATGTAGATTTACTAAAATTTTTGTCAACCCACTCCCTGCCTTGTTAACTGACCAACGAATCATGAGTATCGTCAGCAACAACATCAAGTATTTGCGCCGCTTGAACGGGCTTACTCAGGAACAGTTTGCCCGGCGGATTGGAATTAAACGACCGTCGATCGGGGCTTACGAAGAAGCGCGCGCCCATCCCCCCTACGATACGCTCATCACGATGGCGAAACTGTTTGGCGTGACGGTCGATCAACTCATCAAAACCGACCTGCGAAAAGTCAGGGAAACGCCCGACCTGGGATTGGGTGCTCCGGCAACCAATCAGACGCCGTCGCCCCAACCTTCCCCGCCACCAGTTAACGAACCCCAACCCATTGCGACGTTGGTCGAAAAATACTACCGCGACGACCGGACCCAAATCCGGCTGGTGGCCCAGCGCGTGATGCTTAAACGGGTGACGATAAAACCGGGTTCCAGAAATTCGGATCGCCCGACAGTTTCCCTTCAAGGTTCGCTTCTACCCAGTTTTAACAACAATTACGAAGCTCCGAATGGTCGCCAGGCCCCGCCGCCTCAGCCGCCAACCCTACCCACAACCCAGGCGATTCCGTTGGTCCGGCAAAATCAAGCCGAGGATTACGCCCGGCGTTCGCGCGATGCCGCCTACCTCGAACAATTGCCCACGTTGCAGGTACCCCTGCTCCCGGCGGGCACCTACCGGGCCTTCGAAGCGGGGAATGATTTCGCGTTTCCGGGGGCTTCGCTGGTCGGTAAATTTGTCGGAAATTGGTTTGAACTGGAAGATTCCCGGCATTACGTGCTGGTGATTCAAAACCGGGGAACGTTGTATCGACGCGTGTACAATCAGGTAAAAATCAAGGGCACACTCCTGCTCAGCGGCGATGATCCAGCGATTTCGAGTCTGGAAATTCCCATCAAAGACGTGCTGGAAGCCTGGGAAGTAAAGGCATTTCTGAGTTATGAACTTCCGAAACCGGGGCTGTCGGCGGAGCGCCTACGCGGCTTGGTTGAGGAGTTGCAACAAGAACTTCAGCGAGTGTAGGTCGTTGAATACTACTCCGGCAACAGTTCATCGAACGTGTGCTCCAGGTCGGTCAGGTAGCGATTGTTGCCACTCGGGTTTCTCAGCGATTTACCAAACTCGTACCAAAGGCCGTCACCCACGTTGAGGAATTTTCCCGGATGTTTGGGTTCTTTTTCAACGGCTTTTTCGGCCAGAAATTCCCCCGTGTAAATCATTCGGAGTATCGGATTAAGGTCATCCCAGCGGAGGTTTTTGGTCTTTTCGATCGTTCCTACCTGCATCCGGGCTTTGACCGTGCGCTTGCTGAAATAAATGTTCATTTCCAACTGAACGGATTTATCCTTCATTTTTCGGAGGTAAATCAACTTCAGCGGGGCTTCGATCTGGGCGGTTTCGTAAATGGCCTGAATCAGTTCCTGGCCCGCGTATTCCCAACCTTCGCGGTTGCGCGGTTTACCCAGTTGGGGCGCTTCAGATTCAACGTCCAGGTTCAGCCAGAGCCGGTTTTCGGCGTCGTCAGCGGGGCGATTCGTTTTATTGACGATGGTTTTCTGAACCAGATTCTGAACTTCCTCCTGCCAAACCGGCAGTAGCTCACCCGCCCAGTGAAAGTCATCCTGGAGCGTAAATCCTTCACTAATGATTTCGTCGTCCGTCAGTTCGTCGCGGTCCAGATACTGAATATTGAAAACCACATCCAGGCCCCCGGCCTGATTGACCGTGCCCTTCAGTGAATATTGGTGCGAGTAAGGCGGCGGAATGATACCCGCCGTTTGAAAGTTGATATCAAACGAGCGTAACGTAGCCGTTTTGGTTTCCATCGATGTCATGTTGGCGTTAAATCTAAATAAATATGTTACAAAACCCGCGCCAACGACTATTATGTTTTTGTTAATCAGCGGATTCAGTGAATTTTTCAACCGTTTTTCGCTTGTCAATTTTCCCCGTTGGCGTCTCGAAAAATTCGCGAACGGCCACCCACCGACGGGGTGCTTCGTAGGCGGATAAGCCCTCCCGCAACGATTCGTCCACGCTAATTTGCTGCGCAAGCGTCAACGGCGCACCCTCCACGACCAACGCCACCTGTTGCCCCAACCGTTCATCCGGCAAACCAAACACAAAAAACCGACCCGAAAAACCAACCCTGCGGAGGGCAACTTCGGCGGCGTTTTCTATTCGTTCTGGCTGTACTTTTACCCCGCCCGAGTTGATGATGTTGTCAAAACGCCCCAACCAGTCAAATGTTTGGGTATCAACCCATTTCACGACATCGTTGGTTTGAATGATCTCCTCGTTCGTGATCGCGCCGCGTACCCACAGACAGGCCCGGTCGTCACTTCCCGCCCCGACTCCTTCGAGCAAGTGATAGCGTTCCGAACGCTCCACCCCGTTGAGCCGTCGAGTGGCCACGTGCGAAACCGTTTCGGTCATCCCGTAAGTGCTGAAGACCGGTGCCTCGATGGCTTGAATTGCTGTTTCCAACGTTGCCGAAACCGTAGCTCCCCCCACCAGAATGGCCTTCATCGGGTGGAGAATTGGCAGATTTTCTGCTGGATTTTCCAGAATAGTTTGCAGTTGGAGGGGCACAAACGCGGCAAAATCGAGGGGTTCCTGCGAATTCAAATTCTTCAACGGATGGGTTGACGGTTCAACCACGGTCAACAACAAATTCAACTCCATCGCCCGCACGAGCATCATAATCCCCGCGATGTAGGCCACATTGAGGCAACAAAGTGCGTGATCGCCGGGCATTAGGCCAAACGTATCGCCCGTCATACGAGCCGAAGCAATTAGTTGTTGGCGGGTTAGTTTGATCGGCTTTGGTTTTCCCGTTGAACCAGACGTTTGTAGCGTAAAAACGCCTTGCCCGGCCCGCCATTTTTGGCAAAAATCAAGTGCCTGCGCGTCGTAGGGCGATTGGGGTTCGGGTAAGGGCTGACCAGGAATGAGGCGAATCATCAGAAGCAATATCGGTTTCTCCCCTCAAAAAACGCATTATTTTCTCTTTTCCACCAGTCCAGTTCGGCAGATTGGTTCTGCTTTGCCCAAACAATCCCTAATTTTGCGCGTTGTGCGGAAAAGGCACCTGGCATTTATGAACGAGGAAAATCCAATCCATCCCGATAAAGTTACCGATCATCCAGGCTTATTGCCCTACGCGCATACGGCGGGCGGGGCCGTTATTCGACCCGAAGATGAGGGTAAAATAAAAGGAAAGGCTGTGCGGGCGATGCGGCAGCAGACCGACCGGCAAATGGGCCAGCTCAAAGGGCAAATGCAAACCCTGGTGCAACAGGCCCACGAAATTCAGCGGCGCATCGAGGTTTCGGAGCGAATTTACACCGCCACGATCAACTTCGAGCCGCACATCGGACAAACGCTTTTCATGTACGAGCGCAACGATGGCAGCGATTTGCTTTCCCTCGTTGCTCCCCACGAGTGGGGTCGTTCGTTTAAATACCGCCGTTTCGTCGCCCGGGTCACGATGCTCTACGATCACACCTGGGACGTGGAATTTCAGGAAGATCTAACCAATTTTGAATGAGTGAATGATAGAATGCGGATCGCCGCCCGAAATGAATTGACTCAGGCCGGAACTATTCATTCCGGGGGGCGATCCGCATTCTATCATTCACTCATTCACTCATTTTTCACCTCCGATGAGTACAAACTCCAAAACCGCCCCGATTCTGGCCTGGCACTACGCCTGGGAACCGATTAAGGCGTTTCAAGAAATAAGGTATCTGTATTTTGAAGGCGTCGCGATGATTTCGATCAACCGCCCGCAGGTACACAATGCGTTTACGCCCTTGACGGTCCGGGAAATGAGCGAAGCCATGGAACTGGCCCGGCAGGACGGGCGGGTCGGTGTGGTCATCCTCACGGGTGAGGGCGGTCGGGCGTTCTGCTCGGGTGGCGACCAAAGTGTGCGGGGTCATGGCGGGTACGTGGGCGAAGACACCGTGCCCCGACTCAACGTACTGGATTTGCAGAAGCAGATTCGTTCGATTCCCAAACCCGTCGTGGCGATGGTGGCGGGCTACGCCATTGGCGGCGGACACGTGTTGCACGTCGTTTGTGACCTGACCATTGCCGCCGAAAATGCGCGTTTTGGTCAAACCGGGCCTAAAGTGGGTAGTTTCGACGGTGGTTTTGGGGCGAGTTACCTGGCCCGCGTGGTGGGCCAGAAAAAAGCCCGTGAAATCTGGTTTCTCTGCGATCAGTACGACGCCCGCGAAGCGCTCGATATGGGTTTGGTCAACAAAGTAGTACCCCTTGAAGCTCTGGAAGAAACCACGATGCAGTGGTGCCGGAAAATGCTCGAAAGGAGTCCGCTGGCCCTTCGGATGCTTAAATCCTCGTTCAACGCCGAACTCGACGGGCAGGCGGGGATTCAGGAACTGGCCGGAAATGCCACCCTGTTGTATTACCTCAGCGACGAAGCCAAAGAAGGCCGGGATGCGTTTATTGAGAAACGACCGCCTGATTTTAGTAAATTCCCGAAATTTCCCTGAGTGAGGTGTTTTCACAAAACAACAAATCCGCACCCGGTGCGACGTTAATTCCATCAATCTTTTACCACACTTTTGTTGAATCCAATGTTCAGAAACTTATTTCTCCTGCTCCTGGGCGTGTTTTTCCTAAATCTCAGCGGTTGCCGCCGGGAGGGTATCGCCGTGTTTGAGAACAAAAAGGAAACCCTTCAGCGCGAATGGCGCCAATCCACTGAAGAAGAACCCCTGGCCGACCGCAAGATTTTCCGCAATGACAATTACGCGTTTCCCGAAACCCAATCCGGCTTTACGGGCAAAGCCCCCTACCGGCAAACGTATTCGTTCGCGAAAGATGGAAAAGTACTGGTCAGTAAATTGTTGAAAAACAACACCATCACCCAGTACACGGGTACCTGGGATTATTCGGAAACGACTGAAATGCTGAATGTCAACTACTTTGATGGCGAAGCAAAAAAAGTAACAACCCTGACGTACGAAATCATTACGTTGGTGCAGGACAAATTGGTGGTCAAAACCCGCTAAAACCCACGATGCAACACTGGTTGGTCAAAACCGAACCCTTCAAATATTCGTGGGAAACCTTCGTTAGTCAGGGGCGGGGCGTCTGGGACGGGGTGCGGAATTATCAGGCCCGCAACAACCTGCAAGCCATGAATTCGGGCGATTTGGTGCTGTTTTATCACTCCAACGCAGGTCTCGAAGTGGTGGGTTTAGCCAGGGTAATCCGTGAGCATTACCCGGATCCGTCGACCGATGATCCCCGGTGGGTCGTCGTCGATCTGGAACCCGTCGAAGCACTACCCAAACCCGTTACCTTAGCGCAGATGAAAGCCGATGTCCGGTTGCAAAATCTGGCCTTTTTGCGTCAGTCGCGCCTGTCGGTCTCACCCGTCCGTCCCGAAGAATTTGACCTTATCGTTGGTTTAGCCCATGAACACGTTTAAGTACCTCCTTCTGACCACTTTTCTGGACTTAGCCGTGTCGGGCGTGGCCCAAACGAATTATGCACCGATGGCCGCTGGCGTAAAGCGACTGGAAATTCCGGTGCCGACCAACGCGGATAACTTTTTTACCATTCCCGTCCGGGACGATGGCGTACTGCTCCTGACCAAAATAGGGCGCAGTGGCTACAGTCTGGTGCGCTTCGATACAAATCTGGAACGGCAGTGGCAGGTGGATGGCACGATTTCCGACAACCTCGACTACGTTAATTACAGCTACGACGGCAAGGATGTGTATCTGCTTTTCAGCAAGTTTCGGAGCAATCGCTACCAGGTCATCAAGGTGTACGTGGGGCCGGGTTTTACCGAAAAGTTCGATATTTATTCGCTCGACAAGCTGGAAATCAGCGAGTTCAAGGCCAGTCGGGATGCCGTGTACATTGCGGGTGTGGCGCGGGAGCAACCGGTTTTGCTGTACACCAATTTACAAACCCGGCAAAGTAAGTTGCTGCCCAGCGCCATGAAAGGTTCGGCGGAGATCCAGTCCATCGAAATCGATTCGATCAATCACCGCGTCAACGTGACGTACTCCGTGCGTAAGGGTAAAAATTACCAATTGGTTGTTAAATCATTTGACGACGAGGGTCGGCAGGATTCCCAGGTGATTCTGGAACCGGAAGAAGAATTTGCCCTGCTCAACGGCAAACTGAGTCCGCTGAGCGACACCACCCAGTTGATGATTGGTACGTATGGCTACCGCTCCATGCAGTCGACCACCAAAGGGCCGGTTTCGCAGGGCGTGTACATGAGCCAGATTACGCCCGTGGAAGTGCTCCCCACCCGCTACTACAGTTTCACCGATTTCAAGAATTTTTTCAGTTTTCTTGACCCCCGCGACCAGGAACGCAAGGAACGGCAAATCCAGCGGAAGAAGGAACGCGGCAGCGACCTCAAACTCAATTACCAGCTACTGATTCACGATTTAATCCTCCAGGGCGATCAGTACATTCTGGTGGCCGAGGCGTTTCAACCCACATTTCGCTACCAGAACAATTACCCTTACGGCGGCATGGGCAGTCCGTTTGGCTTTGGCGGCATGGGCGGTTCGATGTATTCTCCCTACGGCTGGGGTTGGGGGCTGTGGAGCATGAATCCCTGGTATTCGGGGAGTCGAAGTTTCTGGGGCAACAACCAACAGGTTTTCGATGGTTGGCAGTACACGCACGCGGTCGTAGCGGGCTTCGATAAAAATGGTAACCTGCTCTGGGACAACAGCTTCGAGATTGATAATGTAAAAACAATGAAGCTGAAAGAGAAAGTCCGCACCAGTATTCGCGATGGGCTGGTTACGCTTTTCTACAGTAATAACGGCGCGATCCGTTCGAAGGTTGTCAAAGGAAATATCGTGGTGGAAGGCGCGCAGGATAAAGCAATTGCGGCGGAAAAGGGAGGTGATAAAATCCGCCGCAATACCAACGACGACCTGGAATACTGGTACGATAACTATTTTCTGGCCTGGGGGTATCAGCGCATTCAAAACGAAGCCGATGGGCGGCGCGACGTCTTTTATTTGAATAAAATCGCTTTTTAAATTCAGGAGTGAGGAGTCAGAAGCGAAGAGTGAGTAAAATGAATTTTGTACGTCTACTTACTCCTCGCTCCTCACTCCTTTTTTATATGCGCCTCCTCTCCCCTTCCCACTGGACGACGTATCAACTAATTGATTCCGGTAATTTTGAAAAACTCGAACGTTTCGGAGCGTATATCCTTGCCCGGCCCGAACCCCAGGCACTTTGGGATAAGTCGCTGACTGACAGTGCTTGGGAACAACAGGCTCACGCCGTTTTCCGGAAAGAAAAGGGCAGTTCGGAGCGCGGGGAATGGCTGCGTAAACCCGGAATGCCCGAACGCTGGACGAGCGAATACCAGCACGGAGTCCTCAACCTGAGCTACAAGCTGGCCTTGTCGTCGTTCAAACATGTGGGGCTTTTCCCCGAACAAGCCGCCAACTGGGATTACCTCGCCCAACACTTGCCTTCGTTTCCGGATCGTCCCAAAGTCCTCAATTTATTTGCCTACACCGGTGTTGCTTCGCTGGCCGCTCGGGCCTGCGGGGCCGATGTCACGCACGTCGACGCCGTGAAGCAGGTCATCAGTTGGTCGCGCGAAAACATGGAACTCAGCGGTCTCGACAACATTCGCTGGGTGGTGGACGATGCGCTTAAATTTGTAAAACGGGAAGTCCGGCGGGGCAATCAGTACCAATGCCTTATTCTTGACCCGCCCGCCTACGGGCGTGGCCCCGACGGGGAAAAATGGGTGCTGGAGGAACACCTCAACGAGCTGCTGAAGGCTTGCCGCGAGTTGCTCGATCCCGACCGACACGTCTTCATTCTCAATCTTTATTCGCTTGGTTTTTCAGCCTTGATTGTCGAAAACCTAATCAAGGGTATCTTCGGGGCGATTGCCAACCCGGAATTTGGCGAATTGTACCTGGCGGATGGCTTCGGAAAAAAACTACCGCTGGGGGTGTTTTATCGGTTTGCGAAATTGTAACGCCTGTATCGCGGATTGCCTAATCCGCACTCAAAACAGTGTTTCAACGATCGACTCTCTCCCATTTCCAACACTGCTTCAGGATTATTCCCCATCAAAACCCGCCCCTTTTCGTACTTTTGCGCCATGATTCCCCTGCGGGCGCTCTTTTTCAGTTTACTCATCCTTTTGTCCAGTTGCGTTTCCGACGACCGGGCGGGTACGCTCATTCCGCCTCTGCCCGTCACCGATGCCATCAAACGCCGACAAGCTGCTTTGCAGTTATTAAACAGCCTCGCCGCCCGTAATCCCGGTTCGCCGGATATTTTTTACCAACGGGCCCGGTTGTTCTACGAAAACAAGCAGTATACCGAGAGTCTGAATGATATTAACCACGCCATTGAATTAAAGGAAAGCGTTGGAAATTATTTCCAGGTGAAAGCCGCTACTTTAAAAGCGTTAAACCGCGCACCCGAGGCCCTCGAAGCCGCCCGGCAAGTCGAAATCCTAGAAGCGGGAACGCCCGAACTTTACGTACTGCTTGGTGATTTGTACCAGCAATCGGAGCGGTACGACGATGCCCTGCAATACCTGGCCAAAGCCCTCCAGGCGACTCCCTACAACGGGAAAGCCTATTATTACCGGGGATTGGTCGCTGCTAAAACCCGCGATACCGCCCAGGCACTGGTTCTTTACCGACGAGCGCTGAATCTCAACCCCGGTTACGCCCCAGTTTACCAGCAGCTCAGCGAAGTGTTCAATCGCCTCGGTGATTACCCGGCCGCGATGCAGTACACCCAGGCGGGTTTGCAGCGATTTCCTAATGACGCTTTTTTGTTGAATCAACGCGGCCTGACCTATCAACGGACGTTGAAACCTGATAGTGCCCTCCTGTTTTTTCGGAAAGCCGTTGACGTAAATCCTTCATTTTCGGAAGCCAGTCTCCACGCGGGTCTGTTGTTATTCAAGCAAAATGACTTAACCGGCGCACTTCGTTATTTTGAAAATGCCCTTAAGCAAAATACCCGGATTCCGATGTTGAACAATTACATCGCCCAATGCTTTGAATATTTGGGAAACTTTGAAAAAGCGCTCGAATTTTACACCATCGCCATCCAGGTCGACCCCGCCGATTACAAGTCCACCAACGGCTACTGGCGCGTGAAACGGCGTCTTGACTACACCCCTGACGAGACGTTCGGCTTGATTGCCGCCCCAAAACCAACGACACCGTTGGTACAACGCCGCCCGATGGCGATGGATACGACCGTTTTCCGTCCCATTTTACCCAAAGCCCGTCTTTCAGCCCGGAGCGATACGGGCGATAATCAAATCCGGGGCCGTCCCGTATTCCGGCCCCCGCCCAAACCCAATTAAGTGCCGGTCAAGGCTGTGGGCTGTAAGCTGTAACGCTTAAAGCCTTACAGCTTACAGCCACAAATCAACCCGTTTAATGAACAACCAAATTCAGATTACCCTGCCCGACGGAAGCATTCGTACGTTTCCCAAAGGCACCACCGGGCTTGACATCGCCCAATCTATCAGTGAAGGTCTGGCGCGTAACGTGCTGGCTGCCAGAGTGAACAACGACGTTCAGGATGCCACCCGCGCCATCGACCAGGACGCTACCGTACAACTCCTGACCTGGAATGATCCTGATGGCAAAGCCACGTTCTGGCATTCGTCGGCGCACTTACTGGCCGAGGCACTCGAAAGTCTGTATCCCGGTGTAAAATTCGGAATTGGCCCGGCCATCGAGACGGGTTTTTACTACGACGTCGACCTGGGCGGAAAGCCCTTTTCACAGGACGATTTCAAAAAAGTCGAAGATAAAATGCTGGAATTGGCCCGCCAAAAAGAGGTGTACGCCCGTAAACCCGTGAGCAAGGCGGAGGCGATTGCGTACTTCACCCAAAAAGGCGACGAGTACAAATTGGATTTGATCGACGGTCTGGCCGATGGCACCATTACGTTTTACAGCCAGGGCAATTTTACCGATCTCTGCCGGGGGCCGCACATTCCCAACACTGGCTTCATCAAAGCGACCAAATTGATGAACGTGGCGGGCGCGTACTGGCGCGGCAACGAAAAAAATAAAATGCTCACCCGGATTTACGCCGTGACCTTTCCCAAGCAAAAGGAACTCGACGAGTACCTGAACAGGCTCGAGGAGGCCAAAAAGCGCGACCATCGGAAGCTGGGCAAGGAAATGGAATTGTTCGCCTTCTCCGAGCGCGTGGGTTTGGGCCTGCCCCTCTGGTTGCCCAAAGGAGCCATGTTGCGCGAACGTCTCGAAAATTTCCTCAAACGCGCCCAGGTTCGGGCGGGGTATTTGCCCGTTGTCACGCCGCACATCGGGAGCAAGGAACTTTACGTAACCTCGGGGCATTACGAAAAATACGGCAAGGATTCCTTCCAACCCATCCACACCCCCGACGCGGGCGAAGAGTTTTTGCTCAAGCCGATGAACTGTCCGCACCACTGCGAAATTTACCGGACCAAACCCCGCAGTTACAAAGATTTGCCCCTGCGCCTGGCCGAGTTTGGAACGGTGTATCGTTACGAGCAATCGGGTGAGTTGCACGGCCTGACGCGGGTGCGTGGCTTTACTCAGGACGACGCGCACATTTTCTGCCGCCCCGATCAGGTCGAGGAGGAATTTATGAACGTGATCGACCTGGTGATTTACGTGTTGAAAGTACTCGGATTCAATGACTACTCCGCCCAGATTTCGCTGCGCGACAAAGAAGACCGCAGCAAGTACATCGGTTCGGATGAGCTGTGGGAAAAAGCTGAGGGCGCCATTATCCGCTCGGCGGCAGCCAAGAACCTACCCACCGTTATCGAATACGGAGAGGCCGCTTTTTACGGCCCCAAACTCGACTTCATGGTGCGCGATGCGCTCGGGCGGAAGTGGCAACTGGGCACCATTCAGGTCGATTACAATTTGCCTGAGCGCTTCGAGTTGGAGTACGTTGGGTCCGACAATCAGAAACACCGCCCCGTGATGATTCACCGCGCACCGTTTGGGTCGCTGGAGCGGTTCGTAGCCATTTTGATTGAAAACACCGCCGGTCATTTCCCGCTCTGGCTCTCGCCCGACCAACTGGCCGTGCTACCCATTTCGGAGAAATACGAAGATTACGCCAACCACGTTTTTCTTGAATTGCAAGACCAGGATTTGCGCGGCTACGTCGATTTACGCGACGAGAAGATTGGCAAGAAAATCCGGGATGCCGAGGTCGCCAAAGTGCCTTTCATGCTCGTTGTGGGTGAAAAAGAGCAGGCCGCCGGCAGTATTTCAGTCCGAAAAAAAGGCGAAGGTGACATTGGCAGTATGCCTTTGGCCGATTTTATCGCCCTCGCCAAAGCAGAAGTTGCTAAAAATTTGGCAGTTAATTAAAAACTTTTCATCTTAGGCACCGGTTTAGAAGCCGCTGGCTACGGAGATTCCTGGCATTCACTGGCTTCGCACCCTGTTTTACGAGTTCGATGTTTCATCTGCCCGAAACCCGAACCCGACACGTTAACTTAAACTACTAATTCGCAAGCATGGCATTACGCCCCGGCGGTTACAACCGCAGACTTCCGCAAAAGCGGGAAGAACCCTACCGAATCAATTTACTCATTCGCGGATTGCCGCAAGTGCGACTCGTCGGCGAGAACGTCGAACAAGGCATTTACGAAATCGCACAGGCCCTCGCCATTGCTCAGGCTCAGGAACTCGATCTCGTTGAAATTTCGCCCAATGCCGATCCGCCCGTCTGCCGCGTCGTTGATTATTCAAAATTCAAATACGAGCAGAAAAAGAAGCAGAAAGAACTCAAGGCGAAGCAATCGAAAGTGGTTCTGAAAGAGATTCGTTTCGGCCCGAATACCGACGACCACGATTTTAATTTCAAGCTCAAACACGCCCTGAACTTCCTGAAAGAAGGCTCCAAAGTAAAGGCTTACGTTCACTTCGTGGGTCGTTCCATCGTTTTCAAAGACCGGGGTGAATTGCTGCTGCTCAACTTCGCCAAAGGCCTCGAAGAAGTGGGCAAACTCGATGAAATGCCCCGCCTCGAAGGCAAGCGCATGAGCATTATCCTTTCACCAAAAGCTCCCAAAAAATAAGGCACTTGTTTCGTATACCCCGCAAGGTTTGCTACTCTTGCGGGGTTTTACTATTTTTGCGCCCTAATTGCTTTTTTCTAACACGTTTACGGTTTAACCAGATTCTAAAAATGCCTAAAGTAAAAACCAACTCGGGTGCCAAAAAGCGCTTCGCGTTGACCGGGACGGGCAAAATCAAACGCAAACACGCGTACCACAGCCACATCCTGACCAAAAAATCCAACAAGCGGAAGCACAACCTCGTGAAGACTACGCTCGTTAGCGACGCCGATTACAACCGCGTTGCCGCCATGCTCAACCTCACGTAGTCGCGCTGTGTACTCCGTATGCTCCGCAGCCTGGTCAGCCGGTTTTATCCATTGTTCAACCTGACTTCCGGCCACATAAGTATCTGAATCTCAGATCGCCGTCGTCAAAAAACAAGTCACATTATGCCACGTTCAGTCAATCACGTCGCCTCGCGGGCCCGTCGTAAAAAAGTAATGAAACTCGCCAAAGGATTCTTTGGCCGGGGAAAAAACGTTTGGACAGTTGCCAAGAACAAGATCGAAAAAGGTCTTCAGTACGCCTACCGTGACCGCAAAGTGAAGAAGCGCGAATTTCGCGCCCTTTGGATTCAGCGCATCAACGCGGGTACCCGCGCCCATGGCCTGTCGTACTCCCAGTTCATGGGCAAACTTCACCAGTCCGATATCAGTTTGAACCGTAAAGTTCTGGCCGATTTGGCCATGAACCACCCCGACGCCTTCAAGGCCGTGGTGGATAGTTTGAAGTAAAAAGCAATAAATATTTGGGAGTTTTCATTCTCCTCCGTTTTGCCAACAAGCCCCCCGAATTATCGGGGGGCTTTGTTTTTTATGAGGGTTAGTAGCTCCGTAGCGTAGGGTTTAAATGTATTAGTTCACGAGGTTACCCGAAACTTTGCCAAAGTTTTAGAACCGGGGCGCGTAGC
>JAJAZB010000079.1 GCA_026785975.1 Cytophagaceae bacterium
AAGCATCTTTTAATTCACTGTTTTGCTCAGACATTTAAAATTAAATTAAAGTGCGTTTAAACGCCCCA
This sequence comes from Cytophagaceae bacterium, assembly GCA_026785975.1. Lineage (GTDB taxonomy): Bacteria > Bacteroidota > Bacteroidia > Cytophagales > Spirosomataceae > JAJAZB01. Next base: position 69 of record JAJAZB010000079.1, read on the forward strand.
CAATCCATTCCCTCAAAAACCCCAATCCATACCCCGTCAATTGAATCAAGGCCGTAACGATACTCAACGCCGCCACAAATAAACTTCGGGTCTTTCGTCCCGCATCGAAGAAGATTAGCAGTAGATAAAAGGTGAGGAGGGCAAGGGAAAGGTAGAAAAGCATTTTGCTGACGAAAAACTGCACGGGAATCGACATCAAAAACAACGTGAACACCGCCGGGAAGGCGTGAACCAGTTTGAGGGTTCCCGGATTGATGGCTTCCAACTGAATGCGGGTGCGGCCAAAACTGAAGACCTGCCGGAAAAAATCACGCAACGTACCCCGCCGTTTGTGGTACACGAAGGCCGCTGGGATTAAACCAACGCGAAAACCGGCTTGTAACATTCGGGTACTAAGTTCGATGTCTTCGCCCATGTCGCGTTTGGCAAAACCACCCGTTTTTTCCCAGACTTCGCGCGAAATCCCCATGTTGTAGCTGCGGGGTTGAAAGGTACCAACGCCTTGTTTTTGCCCGCGAATCCCACCCGTCGTGAAGAGCGAGGTCATCGAGTAACTAATGGCGCGTTGCAGGGGTGAGAAATCGGCACGGGCCGCGTCGGGGCCACCGTAGGCGTCGAGGTACGTGCTATTTAACTGATTTTCAAGGGTTTGAAAATAGTCGGGTGGAATTAGCGTGTCCGAGTCGAAGACCACGAAGTAATCGCCTTTGGCCCGTTCAAAGCCATAATTTCTCGAAAATCCCTGCCCGGTGTTTTCTTTGAAATAATATTGAACATTCAACTTGTCCTGAAAAGCCGCTACGCCCGCTTCGCACCGCTTGGCCGAACCATCTTCGATAATCAGGACTTCAAAATTGGAATAGGTTTGGTAAATCAGGCTATCGAGTAGTTCACGCACCTCGTCGGGACGGTTGTACACGGGAATGACTACGGAGTAGAGGCGCATTCAGATTTGCTCGGTAGTAAGTGCGCAATATTAAGCAGAGTTTTTTACCGGGTCGGACAGCGGCCGTCCAACCCGGAGTCGCCTTCCCGTCCGACTGGGCGTCCCCGACGACTTGTTTGTCGTCGGACGGGTAAAAAATAACTCCGCTTAATTTTGCCCACTTGCTTAAAAACAGCACATGGCTCCTTGTGCAGTCGAAGTTTTTAAACTGCCTCAGGCAGCGACCAATATTTCCTGCAAGGCTTCCGAATGCGCCGCCAGGACTTCATCAATCAATTCGTTGGTCAAGGCCGTTGACAAAAACAGGCTCTCAAACTGCGAAGGGGCCAGGTATACGCCCCGGTCGAGCATGGCGTGGAAGTACCGGCCAAACAGCGGCAAATCGGCTGATTTGGCGTCGGCGAAATTAGTTACGGGCTGTTCGGTCATGAACAACGTGTACATGGAACCGATGCGATTGAGCGTGAAATCGCGGCCCGCCTTGCGGTTTTCTGCCCGGATGCCGCCCTCCAGCCGACTGCCGAACTGGTCGAGCGTCGTGTAGGTTTCAGGATGTTCGTCGAGGTAGGTCAGCATGGCTAAACCCGCCGCCATCGCGAGCGGATTGCCCGACAGCGTACCGGCCTGGTACACCGGCCCGGCGGGAGAAACGTAGTTCATGAGGTCGGCCCGGCCCCCGTAGGCCCCGACGGGTAAGCCGCCGCCGATGATTTTCCCCAGCGTCGTCAGGTCGGGTTTAACGTCGACCAGGCCCTGATAACCGGCTTTGGAAAGTCGGAAACCCGTCATGACTTCATCAAAAATCAAGACGATTCCGTGCTGATCGCAAATCGTGCGTAGCCCTTCGAGGAAACCCGGCTGCGGCAGCACCAAGCCCATGTTGCCCACGACGGGTTCAAGAATAATCGCGGCAATCTGGGCGGGATTCGCCTCGACCAGCAATTGCACCGCCGCGAGGTCGTTGAACGGGGCCGTCAGGGTGTCGTTGGCGACACCCCGCGTCACACCGGGGCTATCCGGTACGCCGTTGGTAATGGCCCCACTACCCGCCGCAATCAGAAAACTGTCGGCGTGGCCGTGGTAGCAGCCCTCAAACTTGATCATTTTGTCGCGGCCCGTGAAACCGCGCGCCACCCGAACGGCCGACATGGTGGCTTCGGTCCCGGAGTTGACCATCCGTACTTTTTCGATGGAGGGCACCATCGAAACAATCAGTTCCGCCATGTCGACCTCGCGCCGGGTGGGTGCCCCGTACGAAAAGGAGTGTTGTAGTGCGTCAGAAATTGCTTTTTGAATCAGTTCCTGGGCGTGTCCCAGGATCATCGGCCCCCAGGAATTGATGAGTTCGATGTACCGGCGACCGTCTTCATCGAAAATGTACGGACCCTGGGCGGATTTAATAAAAATTGGCGAACCACCCACGGCCCGAAAGGCCCGTACCGGCGAATTGACGCCACCAGGAATGACCTGTTTAGCCCGGTCGAAAAGTTGTTGAGAAACGTTGTGAGTCATAAATCGAGTTAAAACCTGCTGTTACGCAGCGAGCGAATTGCCGTCATTGCGAGCCGACGCCCGTCATTGCGTGACATTAGTTAACTTTTGCTGCGACTGCCTATTTTGCCAAAACCAATTTGTAATTATCGTACGTCAAAATCGGCACGACGCGATTGTCGTTGGCATTGGCGTAGTCGAATCCGCCTAACGTAAAGCCTTCGCGGGAGGCTTGCCGATTGAGGCCCTCGCGAAGGCCGGAGGTTCCGTATTTACTGAGCATCTTTCCGAAAAACAGCATCTGATCGTAGCCCCAGTACGCAAACGACGAAGGCGGTACGTTGTAGCGATTGAGGTAGGCTTTCTCAAAACCCAGTGCGTCTTGTTTTTCGCGTTCAACAAAATTAGGGTCGATCAGAAAAACGTCTCGTCCATTAAATTGACTGGCCGATACGGTACTGAGGTTGAAGGATTCCGCCGGTAAAACTACGGGCACATCGCCCAGTCTGTTTCGGCCTAACGCCGTGAGGAAAGCCGCTCCCGAGCCTTTCTGGGTACTCGCCACAAACACGTGCCCAACCCGCTTCCCTTCAAGAGCCGGGGCTGCCTCCGATACGGTCTCCGCGCTGCCTTCCAGGTTACGATACACCCCCAGCACCTCCAGTTTCTGCTCCTTCATTTGCTGCACGTAAGCCGCTGCCATGAGGGAATCGGAGCGGGACAGGCCGTAAAAAACCACCGCCGGAGCCGCACCAAAGCGTTGTTTTGCAAAAATGGCCGCCTCAATACCCTGTCGTTCCCAGGAAGGTTGAGCCAGAAACAAATTCGGCAACCCATCCACCAGACGACGATTCGCCGAAATGGGATTGACGAGCGGTACACTATTCTCGACGGCCCAGGCCGTAGCCACTTTATTCGTCTCGGCGTACAGCGGCCCAATCAGCAGGTCCATTTGCTGGAAGGAGGTATTCGTGACCAGTTGAAGCATTTGCCTCGCATCGTTTTCGACGTCGAAAACGTAGAGGTTGATAATAACTCCTTCACTTTGTAAACGTCTGACTGCCAATCGAATGCCATTATACAAATCCACGGCAAACCGGGTGTTCCGGCTGGCGCGATCGCGTTCGTCAAGTTCTTCGATGGCGAAAGGAAAAAGAATGCCGACGTTGTAAAATCCTTTTGACGGACCTGTTTTTCTCGGGATCCGTGCCGCGCTCGAACCCGTGCCAACGGGTACCGGTTCGACCACGGGGGGCGGGTCTTTTCGGATGCCAAACCGATTAGTTAAGCGGTCCGAAAGTTCAAGATCGGACTTGTCGGTGGAGGTCCGCTGAATCAGATCCATCAGGTTGTAGGCCACGACCCGGTCGTCGGGGTAAGCCACGTAGAGACCTTTGAGCACGGGCAGGCTCCGGCAGCGGGCCAGGTAGTAATCTTCGAGTTTGGTTGCGTCGGGCCGGAGCGCGGAATCGCCAATTTTCTTGAGGTACTCCATGCCCAGGGTGTAATCCTCGTCTTCAAAACTGGCGTTGGCCATCAGGTACCAGGCTTCGTTTTTCTTTTCCCAGGCCGGGTACCGCTCAAAGAGTTGCCGCAGAATTGTTTTGGCTTCAAACGACTTGCCCGATTTGAGCGACGCGAGCGCATAAAAATAATGCGCGTAAGCAACGCGTGCATTGGCATAACGCGCTTGGGTCAAGGGGACAAACGCCTGGCGGGCGGGTTCATATTTGCCGGAACGCAGCAACTGAAGCGCACTTTGGTAGCTTCGCTCGTACTCAGGCGTTGGTCTCTGAGCGACGAGGGGCGGTGTCAGGGCAAGCCAAAGAAACCAGAATCCAAGGTGACGCATTTTTACAAATCAAGGGTTAGTTTTTGACACCGGGTAGCTACCCAAGCTTTACTTTTTCTTCGTCCTGGGCTTCGACGGAGTGTCCTGTTGCTTTTTGGCTTCCTCGGCGGCTTGTAAGGATTTCTGGAGATAGTCCGAGAATTTCGATTTTTTCACCTCACCACGCGCAAATTTCTTGCGATTCTCTTCGAGTACGGCTTTGATTTTGTCTTCGTCGATGAATCGCCGGATGAGCAACTGTTGACCAATCGTGACCACGTTCGACGTGAAATAATACCAACTCAAGCCCGCCGGAAAGGAGTTCATGACGAAGAAAAAGATCAGCGGCATGATGTACCCCAGCATTTTCATGTTGATCGGACTGCCGGGTTGGTCGGGTGTCATTTGGTTGTTGTAGTACGCAAAGCCAATGCTCGACACCGTCATCAGCACCGTAAACAGACTGATGTGATTACCCAGAAACGGGATGGTGACGCTGCCAAACCGAATAACGGAATCGTAGGTCGATAAATCGCTGGCCCACAAAAAGGATTCCTGCCGGAGTTCGATCAGGTTGGGAAACAAAAAGAACACCGACATCAGAATGGGCAAGGTCAGCAATTGCGGTACACACCCGCTCAGCGGACTCACGCCCACCTGTTGGTACAACTTCATCTGTTCCTGCTGCAATTTGGCCGGATCAGCATCACCCACTTTTTCGCGAATGTTGGCGATTTCGGGCTGAAGCACCCGCATTTTGGCCATCGACACGTACGATTTGTACGTCAGCGGTGTCAGGGCCAGTTTGATAATCAACACCAGGATGGTGATGAGTACGCCGTAGTTGTTGAACACCTTGCCGAGGGCGTTGAACAGGGGTACAAATACGTACCGGTTGATGGGTTGCACGATGGCGTACCCGAGGTACACATTGCGCTGGAAGCCCTCGGTCACCTGGTTGACCACCTGAAAATCATTCGGACCAAAAAACCACTCAAACTGCGCCTTGCCCGCCAGCACGTCAGCCGCCGGAATCTGGGCTTCCACTTCCAGGGTTTTGAGGTTTCCGTTGAGGTTTTCCGGATGACCCGTCTGCTTGATTTTGACGTTTTGCAGGGGCGTATTTTTAGCAATGAAGCCCGATAAAAAATACTTTTGTTTAAACGATACCCACCGGGCGGGCTGGTCGAGGCTGGCATCGGCTTCGTCCGAGGTTTCATCGAGGCCGTCAAACTCCTCGGCATTGGCCAGATAATAGTTGACGCTCGTTTTGGTGCGGTTGTCGTTTGCGTCGTTTTCGGTGCGGGGTACCTCATCCTGCCAGTAAAAACGTACTGGCTGGGTGAGCGTTAAGCCCTTGGCTTTCAGGGAATAACCAACCTGGAAACCTTTGCCCGGCACCGTGTAGGTTTGCTCAACCGACTGACCGTTGGGCAACGACAGCGTAAAAGCAACGCGGGCGGTTTGCCCTCCACGCAGGGTCTGACCGGCATTTTGGGTCGAAAAGTAGAGCTTGGTCAGATCGACCTTCCCCGTGGTGGTCGGCAATTCGAGCGCGGTTTTGGTGCGGCTTTCATCCGCCAGGATCAAGGGTTTGCCGTCGAAGGTTTTATAGTTTTTAAGCAAAACCTGCTTCACACGGCCTCCCAACGTGCTAAACGTAATTTTGATGTCGCTATTTTCAACGACAACATCCTGGGCGGTACCCGTGGCGGCGGTGGCAAACGTACCAAAAGCGGCGCGGGCCGTGGTTGAATCGAGCAGGGCGGGAATAGTCGGTTGGGTTTTCCGTTGTTGGCGGGAAGTAATCTGCTGAGGGGTCGGCTTGACTGGCTCATCCGGGGTAGGCACCAGCAACTGGTAGCCGACCAACATCAGCAAAATAAGCCCCAGGCCGATGATAGTGTTACGATCCATTCGATTGTTAAAAAATTGAACCGCAAAGTTCGCCAACTTTCAGCAAGGCTGCAATGGAAAGAAAAGAGATTCTGGATGAAAGGCAAGATGCTGGCGATGATGCCCTTGAAAAAGGGGATCAGCCTTTGCCAGCAAAGGCTGATGCGTATCGTGCGCTTTATCGGGCTTTTACGAACGGCAATCGTTGCATTAGCGAAGCACGCCGTTCGGCTGGGATAGAAAAAGTTTTGAACGAAACTTTGGGGTTGTCGGATAAACGGAGCATTAATTGATTGACTTTCAAACCAGCCAGGTAGTGCAGGTTCACCACGTAAGATCGGGAAAGTTGGTAAAAAGTGGGTAGGGTAAGCTGAGGGGCGACATTTTTGAGGTTGTTGGTTACCACGTAGGGGTTGCGGCAATTGAAGACGTGAACGAACGTGAAATTCGTACTGGCTTCGGCAAAAACCACCTCGGCTTGCCGCACGTTGACCCACTGCCCATTGTCGGGCAGCAGCAGGCAATCCGGCAGTAGCGCGGGCATTGGCTTCCGATCCCGTTCGAGCGAGTGAAACACCAACGCCACCTGCATGGTCAGGTCGACGGGGTGAAAGGGTTTGCTCAGGAACGCCACCGGTTGGGTCGACTTCACACGCCCGAGCGTTTCGGTGTCGGTGTGGCCGGTTACATAAATCAGGGGAATGGGCCGGTGCGCTAAAATCGCGCGGGCCACCGCCACGCCGTCGTCTTTTGAGCCGCGCAGTTCCACATCGAGCACGGCCAGATCAACCGGTTGGTGCCGAACCACGGCCACGGCCTCGGCCAGGGTACGGGCGGGCGGGGCGACGGCATACCCCGCTCGCCGGAGGACATCGGCCATCCCCTCGGCAATCAGGGCATCGTCTTCGACCAGCAGAATGGTGCGGGTGGTCATGCGGAAAGGGGAAAGGTTAACTCAAACCGGGTTCCTGACGCCTGAGTAATGGTAAAATGCCCCCGCAATTGCTTTACCTGCAATTCGATCAGCCGCAACCCGTACGTACGGGCCGTTCCGGGTTCTGGAGAAAACCCCGGCCCGTTGTCGCTCACCGCCACCTGTACCGAAGTCGATACCCGCTCGACGCGCAGTTCCAGGCACGGATCGGGGTGGTCGGGAAAGGCGTACTTGCAGGCGTTGGTCACGAGTTCGGTCAAAATCAACCCCAGCGGCAAGGTCTGGTCGGCGGAGAGGCCAAGGGGCGCAAGGTCGTAGCGGGGGCGCAGGGTTTCCAATCCGTACGCGCTCAGCACACGGCTGGTCAGTTCCGGAATGTACACGTTCAAATCCACCTTCATCTGGGGTTCCGGTCGGTCGTAGAGCCGCCGCCCGTGGCCCTCGACAACCACTTTTTGAACGAGATCCTGAACTAAACCCTTGACGCGCCTACCCATGAAATCCTCCTGTTCACTCTTGATTCTGCTGCTTTTGGTTGGCTTGGCGGGCTGCTCACGCCGGGCGGCGGAGGTAAAACGCTCGCAGCAATCGGTGCAGTCGACGATGCTGATCCAGGAAAGTGCCCAGCGTAATCTCGACCGGCTTGCCGGGCAGTCGAACCAGGCGGCAAAGCAGACGAACATATCCGAATCGGCGAATGCGTCGATTCAGGCGTATGTGGCCAGTCAGCAGGATAGCCTCCGGCAGGACCAAGCCGTCCTGCAACAGGCACAGACCAATTTGGCGGCGGTACAATCGGGCAAGGCGGGCGGCGCGACCGACGAAGCGCTCCGGCAGGCCACCCGGTCCGTGGCCGAAGCCAGCGAAACCCTGCGGATTCTGGAGCGGAAAACCGCTGTCATCGTGGATTTTCTGGGTAGTAAAACCTTCAGTAAGTCGGAAATCGGGGCGCTTTTTCGGCCCGGCGAGTATCGGTTGGTGCCTGAGCAGGCGCGCGAAGGGCGGCGGTTGTTCAGTCCCATCGTGGAGAAACTCTACACCTTTGCCGAAAAATATCGGGGGCAGTTTCAGGCGTTGCGCGGCGAAATCATCGTGACGGGCTACTCCGATGCCTCGCCCGTTGAGCGGGGTTCGCGGCTTTACCGCGACCTGGCCAAGCGACTCGGCGGTGAAAATGTCCAGGCCTCCGACGACAAACTCAACCGCAAACTTTCCGAACTCCGCGCCGGAGCAGTGAAGGAATTGCTCGAAGGGTTGATCCGCAGCCGGGGCCGAAATGCCTTCCTCAACGTGAGCGTGTCGGTGCTGGGCCGGGGCGTTGAAATTCCGCCCGGCGTGAGTGAAAGCGTGGCCATCAACGATCACCGTCGGCGCGTGGTTACGTTTTACTGGGTGGTGTTGCCCACGCTTTGAAAGCGGGTTTGAGGTTTGGCAGTTTGAAGGTTTGAGGTGGATGCCGCGTGGGTTGAATTATTTGCACTATCAAACCCTCAAACCTCCTTAAGCCTCCAGCGCCTGCTTTTTCACCATTGAATACTTCAGGGCCGCTTTCACGAAATGCACAAACAACGGATGCGGAGTCATTACGGTGCTTTTGAGTTCGGGGTGAAACTGTACGCCGATGAAGAATGGATGCTTGGGCAGTTCAACAATCTCGACCAGCCTGGTTTCAGGGTTGATGCCGGTCGCCACAAGCCCGGCTTTTTGCAAAGGTTCCAAAAACCGGTTGTTGAACTCGTAGCGGTGCCGGTGGCGCTCCGAAATGCTCAGTTTGCCGTAAGCCTGATGCGCCAGCGATCCTTTTTTGAGTTCGCAAGTGTACGCGCCCAAACGCATCGTGCCGCCTTTCTCCGTCACCTTTTTCTGCTCTTCCATCATGTCGATAACCGGATTGGGGGTGTCTTTGTCCAATTCCGTGGAGGAAGCGCCCTCCAGTCCGGCCACGTTGCGGGCAAATTCAATAACCGACATTTGCATCCCCAGGCAAATCCCGAAGAAGGGAATGCCGTTTTCACGGGCGAAACGGACGGCGTTGATTTTTCCTTCCAAACCGCGTTCGCCGAAACCCGGCGCCACCAGGATGCCATCGAGGTGGGCCAGCCGCTCGTCGTAATGATCGGTGGCGAGGGTTTCGGACTGAATCCACTCCAGTTTAACTTTGCACTCGTTGTGCGCTCCGGCGTGAATGAATGCCTCGGCGATGGATTTATAGGCGTCTTTCAACTCAACGTACTTGCCAATCAGCCCGATGGTGACTTGTTCGGAGGGGTTTTTCAACCGACCCAAAAAGTCTTTCCACTGCTCCAGGTCGGGTTCTACGTCGTTGTAAAGGTCGAGTTTGTACAGCGCCCGCAGGTCGAGTTTTTCTTTTTTCATCAACAGCGGCACGTCGTAAATCGTCTCGGCGTCGATGGCTTCGATCACGTCGTTGGGTTGCACATTGCAGAATAAGGCAATTTTTTTGCGCATATCCGGCGGCAACGGGTGTTCGGTGCGGCACACCAGAATATCGGCCTGAATACCCGATTCCGACAGGGTACGAACGCTGTGTTGCGTGGGTTTGGTTTTCAACTCGCCCGCCGAACTCAGGTAGGGAATCAGCGTCAGGTGAATGAAGAGCGTGTTGTGTTCGCCGATCTCATACTTCAATTGCCGGGCGGCTTCGATGAAGGGTAGCGACTCGATGTCGCCCACGCAACCGCCAATTTCGGTGATGACAATGTCAAATTTTCCCGTTTCACCCAAGGCTACGATACTCCGCTTGATCTCGTCGGTGATGTGGGGAATGACCTGCACGGTTTTGCCGAGGTAGTCGCCGCGCCGTTCCGCCGTGATGACGTTGTAGTACACCCGGCCCGTAGTGATGTTATTGGCCTGCGAGGTGGGGACGTTGAGAAAACGCTCGTAGTGGCCCAGGTCGAGGTCGGTTTCGGCCCCGTCGTCGGTGACGTAGCATTCGCCGTGTTCGTAGGGGTTCAACGTGCCAGGATCCACGTTGATGTAGGGGTCAAATTTCTGGATGGTAACGGACAGGCCCCTGGCTTGCAGGAGTTTGGCTAACGAGGAGGCGATGATGCCTTTGCCGAGGGAAGACGTAACCCCGCCCGTCACAAAAATATACTTGGTCGGTTTGGCTGACATGACGACTGAAGTGCTTTGTGTACGGGGTATAAAGGTAGGCTTTTCTGTCGGGAGATTGCAGTGTCAGCCCACAGGAATTTATAACGTTTTCTGCATCCGATCAGCGGGGTAGCAAGGCCGACGCGGTGGAACAGAAATTACTGCATTTTATTCTGTGAATTGGTAGAAAAATTTTTTGGCATCTCAGTTTTTGTCTACCTTTCCAATCGTTATCTCACGTTCTTTCATTTTTCAACTTCACCTAAACTTGTGCCGCCATGCAGAGATTTACCCTTGTTTTCCTATTGATGGCTTTGGCCGGGAATGTATTTTCCCAGACCTATCCAACCGGATTTAGCCAACAGCAACTGGCCACAGGCATCGCCAGCCCAACGGCAATGACCTTCGCGCCCGACGGGCGACTGTTTATCTGCCAGCAAAACGGCACCATCAAAATCGTCAAGAATGGGGCCATGCTGGTGACGAACTTCGGCAGTATTCCGGTGAACACCAGCGGCGAACGCGGTTTGTTGGGTCTGGCGTTTGACCCGAATTTTAGCACCAACCAGTTTATCTACATTTATTACACGCTGCCGGACGGCTCCCGGAACCGTCTGTCGCGCATTACCGCCACCGGCGACGTGATGGTGGGAGGGAGTGAATCGGTTCTCGTCAATTTTGATGCGTTGAGCAGCGCGACCAATCACAATGGGGGCTTCATAAAATTTGGGGCCGACGGGAAGTTGTACGTGGCCATCGGTGAAAACGCGAATTCGGCTCACGCCCAAAACCTCGACACCCACCACGGAAAACTTCTTCGCCTCAACACCGACGGTACCGCCCCCAGCGACAATCCGTTCTACAGCGGGGCGACGACGGCCCAGAAAAGAGCCGTCTGGGCCTTGGGGTTGCGCAACCCGTTTAGCTTCGACGTACAGCCGGGAACGGGTAAGATTTTCGTGAACGACGTGGGGCAAAACACCTACGAGGAAATCAATAACTCCACGACGGGCGGGCAAAACTTCGGTTGGCCCAGCCAGGAAGGCACCACCGTGGCTGGTTTTTCGAGTCCGGTGTACTTTTATTCGCACGGCGGCGGCGACAATCACGGCTGCGCGATCACGGGCGGGGTGTTTTTCAGTCCGGGTTCCACCAATTATCCGGGGCAGTATGCCGGTAATTATTTCTACATGGACTACTGCAATAATTGGATTAACCGGTTGGATAACGCCAACATCCGCCAACCGTTTGCCACGAGTATTCCGGGCAACTCGCTCGGCATGGCCACCGGCCCGGACGGAAATCTGTATTTTTTATCGCGCAGCAACGGGTCGTTAAACCGGATCATTTACACCCCTCCGGCGTCGGCACCGGTGATTAACACTCAACCCGCCAGCCAAACGGTGCAGGTAGGCCAAGCGGTGACGTTTAGCGTAATGGCTTCGGGTACAGCCCCGCTTTCGTACCAGTGGTACAAAAACAACGGGACGATTGCCACCGCAACCGGCGCAAGTTACACGATCAATCCGGTAGCGGCGGGCGACGCGGGCACGTTCAAAGTGGTCGTGACCAATCCGGGCGGCAGCACGACCAGCAACGGCGCGACGCTGACGGTGACTTCGGTGAATGGTCCGCCAACGGCGCAGATTACCACCCCGGCAGCCGGTGCCACGTACGCGGGCGGCAACGCGATTAGTTTTTCGGGAACGGGCAGCGACCCCGAGGATGGCGCTGATCTTCCGGCTTCGGCCTTTGCCTGGCGGGTCGATTTTCACCATGACGTACACACCCACCCCGGCCCCTCGGTGACCGTGGCGGCGGACGGACGGAGCGGAACCTTCGCCATCCCGACGGAGGGCGAAACGGCGGTCAATGTCTTTTACCGGGTTTACCTGACGGTGCGCGATGCCAACAACAATGCGACAACGACGTTTCGGGACATTCAACCGCGCACCACTCAAATCACCCTGGCCACCGATCCGGCGGGGCTGAGCGTTACGCTGGATGGTACGCCCGTGACAACGCCGTACACGTTCAGTCGGGTGGAAGGCATACTTCTGAGCCTTGGCGCGGTATCCCCGCAAACCGGCAGCGACGGGCAAACGTATACGTTCAGCAGTTGGCAACACGGCGGCGCGGCCAGCCAGACGTTGGCCACACCCGTCAACGATATCACGTACCGGGCCGTTTACTCGTCGGGGTTACGCAACCCCGACAATCCGGCCAATCCCGTGTCGGGCCTGAACTATCGCTACTACGAAGGAGAGTGGAACAATCTGCCCAATTTTGACAACCTCACTTCCGTAAAAACCGGCAATGTTTCTACGTTTTCCCTCAGCCCCCGCAACAGCAGTGATCGGTTTGGTTTTGTGTACACCGGCTTTGTCAGTGTTCCGGCGGATGGCACGTACGATTTTTTCACCAACTCCGACGACGGCAGCCGGTTGTACATCGGCGCCACGCTGGTCGTCAACAACGATGGGTTGCACGGAGCCGTCGAACGGTCGGGCCGCATTGGGTTGAAACAGGGCTTGCACGCCATTCGGGTGGACTTTTTCGAGAAAACGGGCAGTCAAGTTCTGACGGTCAGCTACGACGGGCCGACATTCAGCAAACGTACCATTCGGAGCAGTGCCTTGTTCAGGACGACGGCGGGCGCGACCAACGTTGCTGCCACCAATACGACCCTGGGCGGGCACGAGGTACTGATTTATCCGAATCCCGCCTCGACGGCAATCAACGTAGCGGTTGGGGATGCGTTTGCCAACGCCACCGTCAAAATTTACGATCTGACCGGGCGATTGGTGAAAGAAATAACCTTGAATGAAACCGAAGGAGAAATCGACATCGACGAGTTACCCAATGGAATTTATCTCGTGACCGTGCAGAAAAACGGCCGGGTCAGCGTGCATCGGGTAGTCGTGGCGCATTGAGTAGATTTACGATTTACGAGGCGGTCCGTCGCGCGGTACGATTTGAAACTCGTAAATCGTAATTCGTACCTCGTAAATCAGGAAAGTCGATCCCGGTAGCTTTCGTAGCCGTAGCTTCGTACGAGCCGAAAGGTCTCGTCTTCCTGCCAGATGCCGATGCTGGGCAGGTTTACGCCGTTGAAGGTCGAGGTTTTGACCATCGTGTAGTGAATCATGTCATCAAAAATGACCTGGTCGCCCACGTTCAAAGGCTCTTCGAAACTGTAATCACCCATAAAATCCCCCGCCAGGCAAGTCATCCCACCGAGCCGATACGTCGGTTTTCCCTCAACGGGTTGTTGATGTGCCCCCAGGATTTGGGGTTTGTAGGGCATTTCGAGCGTGTCGGGCATATGGTTGGAAAACGACGTGTCGAGCATGGCGACGTTGATGCCCTGGGCGTCGACGACATCGAGCACGGTCGAAACCAGCACGCCCGTTTGCCAGCCGATTGCTGAACCCGGTTCTAAAATAATATGCAGGTGCGGAAATTTGGCTTTAAAGGTTTTCAACACCGAAACCAGGTGCGCCGGATCATAATCGGCGCGGGTGATGAGGTGCCCGCCGCCCATGTTGAGCCACTTCACTTGCCCGAGCAAATCGCTGAAACGCTGTTCCACGGCGTGGAGGGTACGCTCGAGGGTGTGCGAATCGTTTTCGCAAAGCGTGTGAAAATGTAAACCCTCAATCTCCGACGGCAATTGATCGGGCAGCACGTCGCGCACCACACCCAGCCGGGAACCCGGAATGCAGGGATTATACAGGTCGGTAGTGACTTCGGAGTACTGGGGATTGATGCGAATCCCGCAGGAAATACCCGCCGCTGCCGCCCGTTGCCCAAACCGCTCAAACTGCCCCCAGGAATTGAACGTCAGGTGGCTGCTTAAAGCCAGAAGTGCCCCAAATTCATCTTCACGAATCGCCGGAACGTACGAATGGGCTTTGGTCCCCCACTCTTCGTGGATGAGCCGGGCCTCGTGCAGGCTGCTGGCGGTGGCCCCGGCCAGGTATTGCCGCACCATCGGGAAAACACTGAACATCGAAAAGCCCTTCAAAGCGCAGATGATTTCAACATCCGCTTCCTCCTGTACTTTTTTCAGCAACTGTAGATTTCGACGCAATTTTGCTTCGTCCAGCACAAAGCAGGGGGATGGAATTTGGGCGTAGTTCATCATAGTTTCAAAAAAAGCCCCGTCCCGTCCCGAATACTCGGAATCGGGCCGGGGCTGGCAAAGTTCGTCGTTTGCCGGGTGGTCTACAAATATTTTCCCTCCGCCAGATAGCCTTTCACGTACGCTTCAATACCGTCTTCCAGGGAATGAAAGGGCCGCTGGTAGCCGATAGACTTCAGTTTGCTCATGTTGGCCTGCGTGAAGTATTGATATTTATCGCGAATGTCGGCGGGCGTATCGATGTAGTCGATTTGGGGTTCGAGGCCCAGTGCCCGGAAGGTATTATTGGCTAAGTCGAGAAAGGTTCGGGCGAGGCCACTACCGAGGTTGTAAATACCCGAGTTCCGTCGGCTATGCATTAGGTACAGGCACACGTCGAGCACATCGTTGATGTACACAAAATCACGCATTTGTTCGCCATCGTGGAAGTCGGGGTGATGGGAACGGAAGAGCTTCATCCGGCCCGTTTCCCGAATCTGGTGAAATGCGTGAAAAATCACCGAAGCCATCCGGCCCTTGTGGTATTCGTTAGGACCGTAAACATTAAAAAACTTCAATCCGGCCCAGAAAAAGGGTTTTTCCTCCTGTTGCAAGGCCCAGATATCAAACTCATTTTTTGATTGTCCGTAGGAATTTAAGGGCTTCAATTGCGGGATCAGCGACTCGTTGTCGTCGTAGCCCAATTCGCCCAGGCCATACGTGGCCGCCGAGGAAGCGTACACCAGCGGAATCTGATGGGCCACGCAACGCCGCCAGATTTCTTTGGAATACTGCACGTTGAGGTGCTCAAAAATGGCGTAGTCCAACTCCGTGGTGTCGGTGCGGGCACCGATGTGAAAGATGAACTCAACCTCCTGATTGTTGGCGTCGAGCCAGGTAAAAAATTGCTCACGATCCACCCGTTCCTGAATGCGTTTGCCGGTCAGGTTGTTGGCTTTCTCCAGGTCAGAAAAGTCGTCTACGGCAATGATGTAATTAAAATTCTCATCATTGAGGCGACCAATCAGACAACTTCCGATGAACCCGGCAGCTCCGGTGACAATAATCATGCGCGGTAAAAGTGAGTACTAATGCTTAACGGTTCAGGTGAAATAAGACCGCAAAATTACAGGGCCTCCCAACTAAAACCAATACACCAAATTGGGAAAAAATTTAACATTTCCAGGATGAATGGATTCAGAGTGGAAAATACGTCCGTTAATGACTTGTATTTCAGGGGTTATTTCTGTCATAACAAGAATCTAAATAGTACTGTGGACAGATACAGGCGAACAGGACAGGTTTTTTATTGCCGACAGAAGCGGCTAATTTTGTAACTGAATTGAAGGTTTCGCTTCAATACTTACGGCGTGAACCCGTTGAAGGAAGAAAATAATGGTGTACGTCAGTCGAAAAGAGCATTTTAACGCGGCCCACCGCCTGTATAATCCGGCCTGGTCGGAGGAGAAAAATCGCGAGGTGTTTGGTCCCTGCGCCAACGTCAACGGGCACGGCCACAACTTCGAGTTGATCGTCACGGTAAAAGGAAAGCCTAACCCGGAGACGGGTTTTGTCATTGATTTAAAAGTACTTAGCGAACTCATTAACCGGGAAATTATCGACAAAGTCGATCACCGAAACCTGAATCTCGACGTTGATTTCATGCAGGGGAAAATGGCCAGTTGTGAAATTTTTGTTGCGGAAATCTGGGCGATCTTAGCCCCCGCCATCGAAGAAGTTTCGGCGGCCCGTCTGCACAAAATTCAACTGTTTGAAACCGCTAAAAACTTCGTGGAATACCTGGGTGAAAACTGAAAGAATTAGGGAAGCTGTTTAGGCTTACTTCTTTCGGTTAATTCGTCTGAAAAACAGCATGACGAAAGCCAGTTCTCAACCGTGTCTCGTAACGGACGAGCAACGTTTTGAAACTGTCCGGCCACCGCCCGAGCGGTGATAAATGACACCTTGCCAAGTCTGGTTTTCTTCTTCAAAAAACCAGTTGACAGGAAGTTATCTCCACTG
This sequence comes from Cytophagaceae bacterium, assembly GCA_026785975.1. Taxonomy (GTDB): domain Bacteria; phylum Bacteroidota; class Bacteroidia; order Cytophagales; family Spirosomataceae; genus JAJAZB01. The sequence continues at coordinate 16,432 of JAJAZB010000079.1, forward strand.
GAACTCCTTGGGTAGAATTCAATGAGTTTTCTTGATTTTTACCATCTTTGTGAATCGTTGCCTTCGCTCACATTGCCTTCTCACATTGGGAGGCGTAAACCTCAAAAAAATGATAATCATCTTACCCCCTACCTATCTGGTTTATGGCCAGAAGTATCAGATCCTCAACGGGTACCAAAACTTCAGTGGAGGGTATTTAGTGGCCAGTGTCGATGGGTGCCCGCCCAACGGCGAGGCAATGGGCAACGATGATGTATCGATGCACTGCGTCTCGACCATCGTCTATCCTGAGCTTTGGGATTACCACAAACATTTATTCGGTACCGTCTGGACGATCCTGTCGGCAACGGGGAAAGAAGGCCCCGTCCTGCTCAATGACACCATTTACCTCCGTGCCGGTTTTGTGGTTGGTCAACAAAAAGTCGCTCCCGATGCCGAGGGTGGCTATTTGGACACGCGCGGTAAGGGGTGTCAGGGTAATCACCTCTGTGTCTCGACCCGAGCAAATTCCAACCGAAACCTGGGAACTGCATCATGGAGTATTGTAATCAACGAACCTGGAGGAGGGGTGCTAAGTGCAGGAGTGATCGAGCGGGGTGCCGAGGTTCACTTGCAGAATGGCTGGGATAACTGGCAGGGTGGATTTTTGGAAACGCGCGGGGAAGGGTGCACGGGCAACAAGCTTTGTGTCTCGACAAGGAAAGAATGGAACGGAGGCGATGCGCTCAGCCAAACCTGGAAGTTCGTCACCCCCGGACAGTTCACGTAACGCTTCCCCGCCCGGATTTCCATAAAATTCGTGTTTCGCACTGCCCGGCGGGCGACCCGGCGCAAATTTCGCACTTCGTTGGAAGTCTTTTTAACTATCCTAAACAACTTCAGGAATTAAGAATGAGAATTTTGTGACGAAAAGATTGTCGTCTACAGAAGATAGGAATACCGTTCAATTCATAATTTTTAATTGAAATACTTCCTCCTCGCCGGGGAGCGCTCCGGCGACCTGCACGGCTCCAACCTCATCCGGGCTATTCAACGCAACGACCCCCAGGCCGAGTTTCGCGCCTGGGGTGGCGAGTTGATGCAACAAGCCGGTGCAACCCTGACCCGGCACTACCGCGAACTGGCTTTCATGGGCCTGGGCGAAGTACTCAAAAACTGGCGCACGGTCCTGGGACTGATGCGGCAGTGCCAGCGTGATTTACTTCAATTTAAGCCGGATGCCGTCGTGCTGATCGACTACGGTGGTTTTAATATGCGCGTGGCCCGCTTTGCCAAAACCCAGGGAATTCGCACGTTTTTCTACATTTCACCGAAAGTCTGGGCCTGGAATCAACGCCGGGCGCTGAATATCAAGCGGTACGTCGATCGGCTTTTTGTCATCTTTCCGTTTGAAGTTGAATTTTTCAAAAAATACGATTATCAGGTCGATTATGTGGGCAATCCGCTGTTCGATTCCATTGCCGCCTTCGTGCCCGATCCGGCTTTTCGAGAACGATATTATCTCGATGAAAAACCGATCATCGCGCTACTGCCGGGAAGTCGGAAGCAGGAAGTCGAGATGATTTTGCCGGAAATGTTGAAAGTAATTCCGCACTTTCCGCAGTATCAGTTTGTGCTGGCTGGGGTTTCAAACCTACCCCCGGCACTTTACGAGCAACTATTAGGCACCGTTCAACTGACTCAAGTGACCGACGCAGCCTATGACCTGCTTTCGGTGGCCCACGCCGCGCTGGTGACTTCGGGCACGGCGACCCTCGAAACGGCACTGCTCGGCGTGCCGCAGGTGGTGTGTTACCGCACCGGCTTTTTGACGTACGAAATCGGCGTGCGTATCATCCAGGTGCCCTTTTTGTCGCTGGTTAATTTAGTGGCCGAGCGGGCCGTGGTCAAAGAATTGATTCAGCGCGAACTAACCGAAGCGAATCTGGTGACCGAATTGCACAAAATTACCGATCAGCCCAGTACCCGACAGGCGCAGTTGAAAGGTTACGCGGAGATCCGGCAAAAATTAGGTACGGTGGGGGCTTCCGAAAAAGCGGGTGCCCTGATGGTCAAGTACTTGCGGGAAGTCGCGTCTTGAATCCGGTACAGAATACTCGAAATTACTGATTCGGAGAAGTTTGAGGAAGTAGGTAGGCCTGAACCCATTTTTTCTTCACCCCCGGAATCGTGTTGTAAAACGCCGCCACCTCGCTGCGGTCGGCGATCCAATTGCCACTCGGCCAGTACGGTTCGCGGAGAATAATTCGTTTCCGGGGATAATCGAATCCAACCATGACGATGGGTACACCGGCCAGCCGGGCGATGCGGTAAAAGCCGGTTTTTAATTCAGAAACATCCCCACGGGTACCCTCGGGCGCAATGGCGATGTGAATCTGGGAATGATGGCGAATAAAGTCAGCCTCGGCCTCCACCAGATTTTGCTGTCGGCCCCGATCGACTGGGTGTCCGCCCATCGCCCTGAAAAACCAACCGAGCCAGGGCGTGAACAACTCTTTTTTCCCCAGAAAACCAATGGGGATGCCAAGCACCGACCGGGCTCCGAGGCCAACGATCAAATCCCAACTCGTGGCGTGTGGGGCTACAATCCAGATGGCTTTTTGCAACTGCCGGGGCGCATCGCCAACCACCCGCCAGCCCGATAAGTGAAAGAGAGTTCGGGCAATCCAGGAAAGCATGATTTGATGGGTTTGAAGGTTTGAAAAGGTTTGAGGGTTGAAGGATTTGGAAATCGGATTGTTTAGAATTTGTACGATTTGGAGCAGTAAAATTGGCGTAACTTTCAAAGCCTCAATGCCTCAAACTCCAAACCTTTTCAAACCCCAATCTACCCAACCAAAAAAGGTTTTGGACTGAAGCACAGCACAAACACGATCAGCGCCAACCAGCCGAGCACTTTCCGGCCTAAACCAAGCGGACGCTCGACCGGAGCCACGGGATGGTAAATCCCCAAAAAACGCCCCAAAATGAACAGGAACGGCAGGAAGCCGTGGTAACCAATGACGTTTGGAAACAGAAAGCTCACCAAAAGTTGCCCAACCAGCACACCCAACGCGATACTCAGCACCCGAAGACGGCTTTCGGTAATTCGGGAGAAACACGCGTAGAGGAAGAATGCGTAAAATGCGAGGTAAGCGGCATTCCAGAGCGGGTCCTGATCGAAATTAACGACAAATTCAGTAGGCAGTCCAATGCCGGAATAAAACACAAAACCCACAAACAAAGCCGGGGAAACCACTTCGTGACCGCGCTGGCCAATTAGCCCGTACAAAATATGCCCGCCGTCCAACTGCCCGACGGGAATCAGGTTGAGTGCCGTGAAAAATAGCGCCAGATACCCCGCCAGCAACCAGGGATAATGAATCATTTCGTACACGTTGGGAACCAGGTCGGGATTGGGAGCGACGTAATTTTTGAAAAACCAGAAAAGTAGATTATCGCCCAGCGCGATGCTCCCACTGGCATCCCGATTGACGTACTGCTCGTAATTTAGGCCGTAGCGGAGGTACTCGGGGTGAATCGTGAAGATGTACTCCGGTGGGGGTAAATGCGTAAATCCGTACCAAAGTACCCCCAGCGCCAGGGCAAAGCCCGCCAGCGGCCCGGCAATGCCGATGTCGAAGTACTGCCGGTTGGATCGGATCCGGCTCTGAATTCGGATAAAAGCCCCCATTGTACCAATGCTCGTGAGCGTACCCAACCACAGCGGCAGGTAGTACGGCAACGTAACCCGCACCCGATTACGCAGCGCGGTAAAGTAATGTCCGAATTCATGCACGGTCAGGATTGCCAGGAAGGGCAGCGAAAACTCAAATCCCTTCAAAAACTCCGGCCAACCCATGACGCGGTGCGACCCCAGAAAAGGACTCCCAAAACGCCACTCCGCGCCCGCCAGCGTCGTGGTCAGGATGGTGATTAGAAAGAGCGAAATCTGAATGAATAGCGTACGACGAGGCATGGGTCGGTTTGAAAGGTTTGAAACGTTTCAAACCAAATACGGCTGCATCTTTTCAATCACCGTGCCGAGTGGATTGAGGTGGATGGTTTGAATGCCCTGCGCACCGGCGGCCAGGATGTTGTCGAGGCTGTCATCGACAAAAAGCGTTTCCTCGGGTACCAGATTTGCCTCTTCCAGAACTTGCAAATAAATGGCCGGATCGGGCTTCATTTTGCCCATTTCGGAGGAGAGAAACATCCGCTCGAACAAGCCCGGAAAATCAACGCCCATCTCAGCCGCCCGCCGACTGATTTCGCGCACGTGAATAGGATTGGTGTTGCTCAACAGAAAAACGCGGTACTTTTTCCCCAACGCGGCAATCAGGTCAAGGCGTTCTTTAGGCATTTCCAGGAGCAGCGCGCACCAGGCCTCGTCGATGGCTTCGTCTACCCAATCCGCCCCTTGAAACTCTTGTTTCAACAACGTTCTGAATTGTACTTCGGATACTTCGCCGATTTCAAAATGACGAAAAAACGCTTTCGCCCGAAACAGTTCGTCGGCAGTGACTTCGTCCAACTGCGCCAGCTTGGCGAAAGCCTGATGGGTGAGGGGAATGTTAATGTCGATGATGACATTCCCCATGTCGAAGAGGATGCTTTTGAGCATAATTCAGGAGTGAGAAGTGAAGATAGCGGAGTGCTTAGTCACGAGTTCGGAGTGAGGATAAATCCTTGACAACGCCCTCCTGACGCCGCCCTCCTATTACTGCACCACCCCCAA
>JAJAZB010000080.1 GCA_026785975.1 Cytophagaceae bacterium
CCCCTGAAGGGGGCTTTTTGCCACTGCGTGAAGCCCCGTTCAGGGGGTGGGGGGTACACGAATGCCGATTTTATACAGCTTTTAAGGACTTTCTCCATCCCGAATTATCGCTCCCGGCTAATCAATTGCTCAGCAAATTGCCGCAGCAATGCCTTGCGCCGGGCCTCGACGGGCAGTTGGTCGAGTAGCGAAAATGCCTGATCAAAGTAGCGATTCATCAGCGTCGCTGTCGCCTCACCAATGCCCAACTGGTCGTAAATGGCCGTCACCGCTTCCACCTTCTCAACGGGATTGTACTCGGTTGCGGCCAGCCAGCGGGTGAGTTCGTACCGGGTAGGGCCGGTAGCTTTTTCGAGGGCTTCGATGAGCAGAAAGGTTTTCTTATTCGCCAGAATATCCCCGCCCACGAGTTTGCCAAATTTACCCGGCTCCCCGTACACGTCGAGGTAATCGTCTTTTAGTTGAAACCCCAACCCGATGCACTCCCCCACCCGCCGAAGCAGGTCGCAGTCGGCCAACGGAGCGCGGGCAATCATGGCCCCGAGTTCAAGGGAGAATCCCAGCAAGACGGCCGTTTTCAACCGAATCATTTCCAAATAGTCAGCCTCGGTGACGTCGGAGCGACCTTCAAAATTCATGTCTCCCTGCTGGCCTTCGCACACCTGGGCGGCGGTCCGATTGAAGCGCCGCAAAATCGGTTTCAGCAAATCATCATCAACGTCGAGCAGTAGTTCGTAAGCCTGCACCAGCATGACATCGCCGGATAAAATACCAACATTTTCATTCCACTTGACGTGTACGGTGGGCTGGCCGCGCCGCAGGGGAGCCTTGTCCATGATGTCGTCGTGCATGAGTGTGAAGTTGTGAAAAACCTCCACCGCCATCGCCGGGCGCAGGGCGCGCGCCCAGTCGTCGGTGTACAAGGCCGCGCCGAGGAGCGTCAAAACGGGCCGCAGGCGTTTGCCGCCAATCGCCATCAGGTACCGGATGGGTTCGTAAAGTTCGGTGGGTTGTTCGCCGTAACGCTGCCGGGCGATTTCGTCGTTGAGAGTTTGCAAGAACAAGGAAGGGTTCATTCAGAAGGTATTTTCCACCGGTACGACCGTAAAAGAAGGCGGAGTATTGCCGCAAATTTGCCTAATTTTGGCGACTTTGTTTGCCGACTCACCCATGCGCCATAGCTTAAATCTACGTAAACCCCTCGCTTTTTTTGACCTCGAAACCACGGGCGTCAACGTGGTACGCGACCGGATTGTTGAACTCAGTATCGCCAAAGCCCTGCCCGGTGGCGAGGTCGTCGTCAAAACCAAGCGCATCAATCCGGGCGTCCCGATTCCGCCGGAAGTCAGCCTGATCCACGGTATTTACGACGAAGACGTGGCCAACGAGCCGACCTTCAAGCACGTGGCCCGGTCGTTGACGCAGTTTTTGGAAGGGTGCGATCTGGCCGGGTTCAATTCCAACCGCTTCGACATTCCGGTGCTGGTTGAAGAATTTTTGCGGGCTGAGGTGGAATTTGATTTGAAAAACCGCCGCTTCATCGACGTACAGCGCATTTACCACCTGATGGAGCCGCGCAACTTGTCGGCGGCGTACCGGTTTTACTGCGGGAAAACTCTCGAAGGTGCCCACTCCGCCGAAGTCGATACGCTGGCGACGCTCGAAGTACTCAACGCCCAGGTGGAACGCTACGCGGGGGTTACGGTCAAAGACCAGACGGGTCGCGAGTGGGAACCCGTCCGCAACGACATGGACGCGCTGCACGAAATCACCTCGGCCCACATCGTCGATTTTGCCCAAAGAATGGCCCTCAATAAGGAAGGGAAGGAGGTTTTCAACTTTGGCAAACACACCGGCAAGCTCGTCACCGACGTGCTCAAGGCCGAACCCTCGTACTACGACTGGATGATGAAAGGCGATTTCCCGCTCGATACCAAGCGCAAACTCACGGAGATTAAACTTCGCAATTTCAACGCACGCTGAGCTACCGGGTGGCCCGATTATTTTATCGGGTCTGACGCCCACCCGGACTTGTTAAATCGGAAGTGCGCCTTACTTTTGTCAAAAAATCAGATTATTCCCAGCGCAATGACTCGTAAAAATAGCTTCGTTCTCCCGCTGATGCTGGCCTCGGCCCTGGCGCTGGTGGCCTGCGATTATCAGAAAAATAACGTCATCGATCAGAATGATTTGCGCGACGGCGATTCGTACGTGTACGGCGTACACCCCGACAGCGCCGCCCGCCAGACCAAGAACAAGTACGTTGAGAAGCCGATCAATGAACAACGTGCCGAAAAAATCCGGCAAAAATTATACGGGCAAACCAACGCAACTGGCAACTAATCTTGTCCATTTTTCGATCCAAAGCGAGGCTGATTCAAGCCTCGCTTTTTTGATTACCGGGCGAACCCGTTTAATTTTCGGCGCATTTTAGTGGCAAAATCAAGGTTGAGTCCAATTTTGCCGCCCGGAGTAAAACTTCAAACCGATTGGTATGAACGTCGCATTAGTAACCGGCTCGGCTGGTTTGATTGGTAGCGAGGCCGTGGCCTTTTTTGCCGACAAGTTTGACCTCGTCGTGGGTATCGACAACAACCTGCGCCAGTATTTCTTCGGGGCTGATGGCTCCACGGAGTGGAATCGGAATCGCTTGCAGGAGATGTACCCCAACTACCGGCACCACCAAGCCGATATTCGATCGGTTGAGGAATTGGCGGTTATTTTTGAAGAATACGGCACGGACGTCCGGCTGGTGCTGCACGCAGCGGCTCAGCCCAGCCATGATTGGGCGGCCCGCGAACCCTTCACCGATTTTTCGGTAAACGCCACAGGAACCCTCAACGTGCTCGAAATGACGCGTCAGCACTGCCCCGAGGCCGTTTTTATCTTTACCTCAACCAACAAAGTGTACGGCGATAACCCAAACTTCCTGCCTTTGCTGGAAACCGAAACCCGCTGGGAAATCGCCGCCGATCACCCCTACTTCGAGCACGGTATCGACGAACATCTCAGCATCGATCACACGAAACACTCACTTTTTGGCGCTTCAAAAGTAGCCGCCGACGTACTCGTGCAGGAGTACGGCCGGTATTTTGGTATGAAAACGGGCGTGTTCCGGGGCGGTTGCCTCACCGGGCCGAACCATTCGGGGGCGCAACTGCACGGCTTCCTGTCGTACCTGATGAAATGCGCCATTACGGGCAATCACTACACGATTTTTGGCTACAAAGGCAAACAAGTGCGCGACAATATTCACAGCTACGATCTGGTGAATATGTTCTGGTATTTTTACCAGAATCCCCGCGCCGGTGAAGTGTACAACGCCGGTGGCGGTCGTCACGCCAACTGCTCGATGATCGAAGCCATTGCCTTGTGCGAAGAGATTTCGGGCAATAAAATGGATTTCAGCTACTCCGATACCAATCGCGTTGGCGACCACATTTGGTACATCAGCGATTTATCGAAGTTCAAAAGTCACTACCCCGGCTGGAACTGGACGTACGATTTGAAGGAAACTTTGGTGGAAATTCACGACGCCATGGTGGCTCGTCTGCAAAGTGCCTGAGTAGGCAAACGCATGGCCGCCACCAATGCCCTGCGCTTTTTTGCAACGTACTTATGCTGAGTATGACTTTCTTACGGGCACCCCTGACCTGGTTGGCACTCGGCTGGCTCGGCCTGGCGGTGATCGTTGTCTTATTTCTGTTCAATGAATTCCGTAATCGGGAGGGCCTAAGCCAGAAAACCCCCTGGATAGCCCGCATCTGGCCGTTAGCCCTGATGCTCGTCCTGCTCGTTGGGCGTCGGTTGCCTCTTTTATTCTACAATCAGGAAATCAATCCCGACGAAAGTCAGATTCTTTCCCAGGCCATCACTCTGTGGCATTACCCGGTTTACTGGCAGTCGACGGATGGTGCTACGATGGGGCCACTGAGCAGCTACGTTTCAGCGGTACCCGCTTTTTTGGGATTCCCGCTCGATTATTTGTCGGGCCGCTGGGTGGGGTTTTTATGCTTGCTCGTGAGTGTCGTCGCCGGGTACTTCACGCTGCTCAATCTGTTCGACTTGCGGGTAGCCCGACTGGGAATTCTACCGATGGTCGTTTTTCTGGCTTTTTCGCAACACCCCGACTTCGTGCATTCGACGAATGAGCAACTATCTCTGGCGCTGCTGGGCTTGGGCTTCTGGCAATTTTCGAGGGTGATTCGCGGGGGTATTTCCCAGGAAATACGAGCCTTTTTCTGGTTAGGTTTTATTTGCAGTTTAGTGCCTTTCGCCAAACTTCAGGGTACGCCCTCCGCGCTCGTGCTGGTGGGGGCAGCGGCTACTGAATTATTTTTTCAACGCGCCAGTATCACCGCTGCCACGTTCGGTAAAGCCTTGCTGGCACTGATCGCCGGGGGACTCGTTTTCCCCTTGTTCTTCATTTCGTGTACGTTACTATTTGGCGTTTTTGATGATTTTGTTCAGTTTTACCTGTTGGCCAATGCCGGCTACGGAACGGGAAACGGGTTTATTGGCAACCTCGGCAAATTCCCGGCATTTTTGGGTCGTACCACCGATTTCAGCGTTTACATCCTGATTCCGGGTGCCTGGTTGCTGGTGAGTTGGCTGCTTTTTTCGCGGCAGTGGCAGCAGCGAAAAAGACTTCTGATCTATTCGGGTTTGATCCTGGCGGCCAGCCTGTATGCCGTGGTCAAGCCGGGAAATGAGTTCACCCATTACCTTTTGTATCTGGTTTTTCCGCTTAGCCTGCTGTACGGCTGGTTGGTGTACCAAACCCCATCCCCCTGGCTGGCAGCGGGCCTGCTCGTTTTGATTTCAGGGTCGGTCATAGGCAACGTCTGGGCAACGTATCGTCACGACAAACGCTATAATTTGTACATTTCAACGCCCACCCTGAACCGACAGACGCCGCAGTCGAAGGTTTCCCAAACCATTGCTCAGTATGCGAGCGACGGTGAGCGCCTGGTGGTGTGGGGCTGGATGCCCCGCTATAACGTTGAAACCCAGATGCCCCAGGGAGTTTGCGATAATCACACCATTCGGTTAGTGTTTGGCAGCGTGGCCGAAAAGCACGTTCATCAGACCCGTTACCTGCGCAATATCCGCGCTTCGCGCCCCCCGGTTTTTGTCGATTCAGTGGGTGAAAATTGCGTTTGGCTCAACGACCGGGCCACTCAGGCGCACGAGGTGATCCCCGAACTGAATGCGTACATCACGGCCAATTACACATTTGTGGGCGAAGTGGAATACACCCGGATTTACGTGCGAAACGACCGAATCGGCGGACGAACCGCCCAAACCGGCAGCGGCATATAACCAGCAATTGCTTGGCAATCCGTGCGACTTTTACTTAGTTTTATATTTTAAACCAAAAGGCCAGCCCTTTTTACCGCAAGAACGAATGACTATCCTTGGTATTTCGGCGTATTACCACGACTCGGCGGCAGCTCTGCTGATCGACGGCACCGTCGTGGCGGCCGCTCAGGAGGAACGCTTCACCCGCAAAAAACACGACCCCGGTTTTCCAACCCACGCGGTTCGGTACTGCCTCGAATTCGCCGGGCTGCGCTTGGATCAGTTGGACGCCATCGTGTTTTACGACAAACCCCTGTTGAAGTTTGAGCGCCTGCTCGAAACCTACTACGCCTTTTCACCCCGTGGCTTGCGCTCCTTCCTGACGGCCATTCCGGTTTGGCTCAAGGAAAAAATGTTCCTCAAGCGGATGCTGTACGAGGAGCTTTTCAACATTGAGGAGTTCGATAAAAAGAACGTTAAACTGCTCTTTCCCGAACACCACCTCTCCCACGCCGCCAGTGCGTTTTACCCCTCGCCTTTCGAGGAAGCCGCCGTACTCACCATCGACGGGGTTGGCGAATGGGCCACGGCCACGATTTGCCACGGCCAGGGCAAGGATTTTAAGATTCTGCGCGAACTCAAGTTCCCGCATTCTCTGGGCTTACTCTACTCGGCGGTGACGTACTACTGCGGCTTTAAGGTTAATTCGGGCGAGTATAAACTGATGGGTCTGGCTCCCTACGGCATTCACGGCTCCCCCGAAGTAGCCCGCTATGAGGACCTCATCCGCCAACACCTGGTCGACATTAAAGACGACGGTTCCATCTGGATGAATCAGGCGTACTTCAACTACGCTACGGGCCTGCGCATGGTCCACGACGACAAATGGCAGGCACTTTTTGGCTTCCCCCGTCGCGACGGCGAGAGTTTGCTGGAGCAGCACCACTGCGATTTTGCGCTGGCGATCCAGAACGTGACTGAGGAGGTGGTTATCAAAATGGCGGCGGAAGCCAAACGCCTCACTGGTTCGGAATACCTCTGCCTGGCGGGGGGCGTGGCGCTCAATTGCGTGGCTAATGGCAAGTTGCAAAACACGGGTTTGTTCCGCGAAATTTTTATTCAACCCGCTGCGGGCGATGCGGGCGGTGCTTTGGGGGCCGCCCTGGCGGCCCATCATCTGTATTTTAATCAACCCCGAAAAGTGGATCACACGGCGCTCGACGGGATGAAAGGTTCGTATTTAGGCCCGGAATATTCGGACCTGGAAATCAGGCAGGCCGCCCGTAAGTACGGGGCCGTATTCGAGGAATACCGCAACTTTTCGGACCTGGCCGAAAAAACCGCCGAACTGCTCGCCGATGGCAACGTAATCGGGTGGTTTCAGGGCCGGATGGAATTTGGGCCGCGTGCGCTGGGTGCCCGCAGTATCCTGGGCGACGCCCGGAATTCGGAAATGCAGAAAAAATTGAACCTGAAAATCAAGTACCGCGAGGGCTTCCGACCGTTTGCCCCCTCCGTTCTGGCCGAGGACGCCGCTAAATACTTTGAGTTGGAGGGGGTTTCTCCGTATATGTTGCTGGTGCAGCCCGTTCGTAAAGAACGCCGTAATGCCTTGCCCGACAACTACGAGGAGTTGACTTTGATGGAAAAACTTTACTTTCTCCGCTCTGATCTTCCCTCCATTACCCACATCGATTTCTCGGCCCGAATCCAGACCGTTCACCGCGAAACCAACCCCCGCTACCATGAACTGATCACCGCCTTCAAGCAACTCACGGGCTACGGGGTGATCGTCAACACGAGTTTCAACGTGCGCGGTGAACCCATCGTTTGTACGCCCGAAGATGCGTACAAGTGCCTGATGCGCACGGAGATGGACTACCTGGTCGTGGGCGATTTTATTTTTGACAAAAAGCGCCAACCCGCCTGGCAGGAAACTCAAAACTGGCGCGAAGAATTTGTACTTGACTGATTTAGAATGCCCCAATCTTCCCGGAAGACTCGTTTTTTTGCTACCCTTTTCTTCGTTTTGGTCGCCTTGCTCCTGGCCGAATCGCTCCTGCTTTGGCTGGATCGCGTTCGCGGGGATGGGAGCGGCGTCGTGGCGGGTTTTTCCGTTAGCCGCCTCTTCGGTACGCTGCGTTGGGTGGTCGTTGGCGTGGGGCTGCTGGCGGCGGGCATCCGCTCCCGCAGTAACGCCGTGCAAAACCTGACATTGGGCCTTTTCACCACGGTGCTAATCGTGGGTCTGCTTGAATTGGTTTGTGGGTGGTTGTTGAAAAAACAAGCGGCTACGTTTCCTAAAATAGCTGGCCCCGTGCATTCGATGCAACCCGATCCGTACCTGGGTTATAAACCGCGCCCGGATACCGCCCTGACGGGCGTTCGCACCAAAGACGGTCGGGTGATTTACCGCATTCAGTTCCAAACCGATTCCAATAGCCTACGCGTCACGCCCGCCAAAACCCAGATAGCCCCCAACAAGTACGCCCTGTTTTTTGGCTGTTCGATGACTTTCGGCGAAGGGGTGCAGAGTAACGAAACCTTACCGTATTATTTCACGAAAGCCGATTCGACGTACCGGCCCTACAACCTGGCTTACAGTGGCTACGGCCCGCAACAGATGCTCTCGCGGCTGCAACACAATTCGCCACGGCGCTTCGTTTCGGAGGCGCAGGGGGTTGCTTTTTACACGTACATTCCCGACCACGTCAACCGGGCCATTCAGTCGCTCACCAACTACGAATACAACCGGGGTAACGCCCCGTATTATTACCCGGACGGGGATAGCCTGAGGTACGGGGGGCTGTTTCGCGATAGCCGCAAGTTTCGGAATTGGGTCTACGAAGTGATGGGGCGGAGTAATCTTTTGAAGTTTTTCAGAATTAGCTATCCGTTTCGGCTTAGCGATCGGGATTACGACCTGACCGCCGAAGTGATGGCAAAATCGGCGGCTGAATACCGGCGGCAGTTTGGCAATGACCGGTTTTACGTCATTATTTACCCTACAACCCTGCCTCAGGAAGAAATAGTAAGTCGGTTAAAAGCTAAGGGCGTGAAGGTTCTGGATTACTCAAAACTTTTCAATCCGCTGCAAAAAGGGTATTCGATTCCTGACGATGAGCATCCGACACCGTTGGCCAACCAGGTGCTCGTTGCACAATTGAGAAAAGATTTGCAGAAGTATTGACCCGGAGCGTGTAGTTTTGTCAATCCAATAACCCATAAACAGTTTATCCTATGGACTTTCTTACCGATCTGTGGAAGTTTATGAAGGCCCGCCGGAAGTGGTGGCTTATGCCCGTGATCGTTGTCTTGCTGTTGCTGGGCATTCTCATTGTGATTGGTGGCGGCTCGGCCATTGCCCCGTTTATCTATACGTTGTTTTAACGGAGTGTTGAGTGGCAAAAGAGAAAAGACCTCCTACCTTTTGTTGTCACGTGCCACTTGCTACTTGTCATTAATCACTTGCCACTAAATTTATGAAGCGCGAAAAAACCCTTGAAGCCATGCTAACCATTACGGTTGGCTTTTTGGTACTGTTTCTGATTTTCAAAGCCTCCTGGCTACTCACCGCCGCTGTCGTCGTCGGATTGATCGGCGTTTTTTCCAATTATTTAAGCGAAAAAATTACGCAGGGCTGGATGAAAATCGCCGAAGTTTTGGGGCGTATCAACGCGACCATTCTTTTATCAGCCGTCTTTTTTATTATGGTCACGCCCATGGCTTTTCTACGGAAGTTGTTTGGTGGCAAAGACCTTCTTCATCTGCGCGACGCCCGCAAAACGCCCAGCCTGTACGAGGCGCGTGACCACGTCTACGAGGCAAAAGATCTGGAAGATACCTGGTAGAGGTAGCTACGAACTTTAGTTCGTAGAAGAGCAGCCGGAGCCGCGCTTTTCGGCCCGCGCTACGACCTAAAGTCCGTGCCCACCTCTTGAGTACGGAAGTCTGAATCCTACGACTTGACCATCGACGGGCAACGATTTCTCCCCCACGCATGAAACTCAGTGTCGTTATCCCGGCCTACAACGAGGAAGAATCGCTGCCCGAAACGTTAAGAACGCTACACACTACGCTCAACCGGCATGGCATCGACCATGAAATCGTGGTTACCAACGACAACTCCAAAGACCGCACCGAGCAGGTGTTGCAGGAGTTACAACGCGAGATTCCTACCCTGATTTATTACACCAACAAAGGTCCTAATGGGTTTGGTTACGCCGTGCGGTACGGTTTGGAGCGCTTCACGGGTGATTGCGTAGCCGTGATGATGGCCGATCTGTCCGATGACCCGGAAGACTTGGTTCGGTTTTACCGGAAAATGCAGGAGACCAACGTAGACGCGGTCTTTGGGTCCCGGTTCAGCAAAGGGGGCAAAGTGGTCGATTATCCCAAACTCAAACTGCTGATCAACCGCGTGGCCAATTTGATCATTCGGGTAATGACGGGGATCAAATACAACGACACGACCAACGCCTTTAAACTCTACAAACGCGAAACCATCGAGGGCATCAAGCCCTTTTTGTCGCCCCATTTCAACCTAACCGTCGAAATTCCCCTCAAAGCCTACGTGCGGGGTTACACGTTTGCGATCGTACCCAATAGCTGGACCAACCGAAAATACGGCGAAAGTAAGCTGAAAATCAAGGAGATGGGTAGTCGCTACTTCTTCATTCTTCTGTATTGCCTAATCGAAAAATGGCTCTCCCGAGGCGACTACCTCAAGCGGCAGAATACATCGGGGCATTGAAAAAGCCCTACTCACCGGAGCCAAAGAAATTCTGCAATCCCGGTATTTGATAATACAGGTACGTCAGGACGACCCCCCAGAAAGCACCAAACAGCAGCATCCACGCGAAAATCTGCGGCGGTCGCGCCCGGAACGACACCGCCAGCAGGGTACCCCCGATGGGCGTAAAAAACAGGGGCGTCAGGCAGGCGATTCCCGCCAGGCCGAACCGCTGCCAGATACGGACCGCGCGACGATTGCGCGTGGTGAAGAGCCGGGGTTTTTTCTTACGAAAACGGGCCGTAAACCGCCGGATTCCTTCACCGAGGTAGGTGAACAAAATCACACTCGTCATCATACCCGCAAATGAGCAAAGGGCCGTTTCGTGCCACGTCAACCCCAAGGCAAGCCCGGCGAGCGGTCCGCCGACAAATTTTAGTGCCGCCGCCAGGGCGACCGAAATGTATTTTGCGTAAATCATTCGTTGCTGTTTTTGGGTAGGGTAGCTACGAACTTTAGTTGGGAACGCCCAGTTCGTAGAAGAGCAGCAGAAGACGTAATTTTCAGGCTTCAGTTGCTCTTCTACGAACTGGGC
>JAJAZB010000081.1 GCA_026785975.1 Cytophagaceae bacterium
ACCCTCTCCTCTTATTCCTAATGGTGAATTCTGAAGTTCTTCTTCAAAGCGTCTTAGAAAATAATTTTCAGGAGAGTAAACTAAAAAATCTCTAAGTTCATCCGGTAAGGTTACGGTATGTTGAATCCTATTTTGTTCAAGAAGTATCTTTTCAAGTTCATAATCTATATCAGTACCCTTAGGCGTACCCTCTTCAATAAGCTCAAAGGATTTAAAAAAAGCCTGTATATTTCTTAGTTTCAAATCGTGCTCATCTATGGTTTTTCTAAAATCGAAACCTTTATTTATCCAGTTAGAAAAAGGCTCGTTGGAATTGAACAACTCATTTTGTATTGTAATGTTTTCTGTGCTTCTAAAAAATACTTTTATTAGACCATCTTTGCTTTGAGAATTAAATCCTGTTCTAAAGTATTGAGGTTCTACAAATCTAATGCCTCGAGAGGATAAAAATTGAGGATTCAGTATATCTAAAGTTGCAGCACATCCAAAAGTAATCCCTTCCAGAATGTTAGTCTTTCCACTCCCATTCGCCCCAATCAATACATTCACCCGCCCCAATTCGAGTTGGAGTGAGTGAATGGATTTGAAATTTTCGATTTTGACTTCCTTAATCATGTTGCAAAATTAAACCGCCTGCGCCTCCCGGTGAATAATGGCCTCACGGTCGGGACCCGTCGAAATAAAATGAATGGGCAGGCCCAGACTTTCTTCCAGGAAATCAATGTATTGCGCCAGCGGCGCGGGCAATTCGTCGTAGCTGTGCAGCCCATCGAGGGCGGTTTGCCAACCCTCGAACGTCTGGTACACCGGCTCAACGGGCGCGTCGCAGAGGTCGTAAGGCAGGCGTTCGGTCACAGTGCCGTCGGGCAGGTGGTAGTGAGTGCAGACCTTGATTTCCCCGAAATCATTGAGCACGTCCACTTTCATCATCACCAACCGGGTAACACCGTTGAGCAAAATAGCGTATTTCAGCGCCGGTAAATCGAGCCAACCGCAACGCCGGGGTCGCCCCGTAGTCGAGCCAAATTCGCGGCCTTCTTTTCGGATGCGCTCGCCGGTTTCGTCAAAAAGTTCGGTCGGAAACGGGCCGCTGCCCACGCGGGTGCAGTAGGCTTTGAAAATCCCGAACACGTCGCCAATGCGCCCCGGCGCTACACCCAGGCCGGTGCAGGCCCCGGCGGCCATCGTCGTGCTGCTCGTGACGAAGGGATACGAACCAAAATCAACGTCGAGCAGTGAACCCTGCGCCCCTTCGGCCAGAACGGGTTTATCGTCGGCCAATGCCTCATTGACCAGGTATTCCGAATCGACCAGGGGGAAGGTTTTTAGAAACTCCACCGCCTCAAAAAATCCCGCTTCAGCTTCCGCCAGGTTGTACTCAAACTGATAAAAGCGCAACGTTTGCTTGTGTTGATCGACGAGTTTACGATACTTTTCCTTGAAATTTGGTGAAAGCACGTCGCCCACGCGCAAGCCCTGCCGCGACACTTTATCGGTGTACGTCGGACCGATGCCCTTGAGGGTCGAACCGATTTTTTCGGCTCCTTTGGCTTGTTCGTAGGCGGCATCGAGCAGGCGGTGGGTGGGCAGAATCAGCGCGGCTTTTTTCGAGATAACCAGGTTCTGGCGCAAATCACCCCCAAAGCGGGCCAAACCTTCAATTTCTTTGCGGAAAATAATCGGATCAAGCACGACCCCGTTGCCGATGATGTTGGTCACGTCGGCGCGGAAAATACCCGAGGGAATCTGGTGCAGAACTACTTTTTGCCCGTCAAATTCCAGAGTGTGGCCCGCGTTGGGACCGCCCTGAAACCGCGCTACCACCTGATACTGCGGCGCGAGTACGTCCACAATTTTGCCCTTTCCCTCGTCGCCCCACTGGAGGCCGAGGAGTACGTCAACGTTCATGTTTTAATGGTTTGAATGAAGAATAAAAAGTGCTGAATTATGAATCCTGAATAAAAGACATTCCACTCATTCAGCATTCATAATTCAGCATTCATTCAGTAAGCACGGGTTCGCGGTTTTCGCAGCGCTCTTTGGTGCAGGAACCGTAGAAAATCAGGCTGTGGTGCAAGACATTGAATTGCAACGTTTCGCCCACCATGCTCTGAATATTCTGGACGCGCGGGTCACAAAATTCGGTCACTTTGTGGCAAACCGTGCAGATGAGGTGGTCGTGCTGGCGACGCCCGTAGGATTTCTCGTACTGGGCCAGATTTTTGCCAAACTGATGGCGCGTCACCAGGTCACACTCCACGAGTACGTCGAGCGTGTTGTACACCGTCGCCCGGCTGACCTGATACTTTTTGTTTTTCATCGAGATGTAGAGTTCTTCTACATCGAAGTGGTCGTCGCGGCTATAGATTTCCTCCAGAATCGCGAAGCGTTCCGGGGTTTTCCGCAGGCCTCTATTTTCCAGAAAGGCCGTAAAAATGCTTTTGACGGCCTCAAAATTGGTTACGTTCAGCGGCATAGTGTGGAGATCAAAGTGCAAAGGTAAGCGAGTTTTCAGGGGAAAATACTGAAAACGCGCCGAAATGCAACGCAGATGCTCAGAGCCAATCCGAAAATTTAGTATGCCTCCTCTCCGGAAATACCCCCCAACCCCCTGAAGGGGGCTTTTCGTAGTCGAAACTTCCAGGCAGAAAGCCCCCTTCAGGGG
>JAJAZB010000082.1 GCA_026785975.1 Cytophagaceae bacterium
CCCCTGAAGGGGGCTTCATGCAACGGCAAAAGCCCCCTTCAGGGGGTTGGGGGTCCACCGATGGTATTTTCAGATGGTCTCCCAGCGTTTGCCCGTTCTAAATCCCCGAACCTAACTTAACCATCCATTCCGTCCATGACGATTCACCGTGAAGGCATTACCACGCTGATTGGCACACTACTCGTCCTGGTGCTGATCAACAGTGCCGTGTATTATTTACTGCCCCAACAGACGCTTTTGCGGCAGGGCCTGGTCGTGGCCAGTTTTCTTTTTTACCTGTTTGTTCTTCAATTTTTTCGCAATCCCAGCCGGAAGATCCGTCTCGACGAAAAAATGATTATTGCGCCCGCCGATGGCACGGTCGTGGTAATTGAAGAAACCGTGGAGAACGAGTACTTCAACGCGCCGCGCCGTCAGGTCTCGATTTTTATGTCGCCGGTGAATGTACACG
The DNA here is from genome assembly GCA_026785975.1 of Cytophagaceae bacterium. GTDB lineage: Bacteria > Bacteroidota > Bacteroidia > Cytophagales > Spirosomataceae > JAJAZB01. Next base: position 452 of record JAJAZB010000082.1, read on the forward strand.
TCAACCGGAATCCCGTATCGGGAACGGTGAAATTCTTCAAATATCATCCGGGCAAATACCTCGTGGCCTGGCACCCCAAATCGAGTACGGACAACGAGCGCACGACGATTGTGGTAAAGATGCCCTCGGGCGCGGAAGTCCTCTTCCGGCAGATCGCCGGGGCGATGGCCCGGCGCATCCGGTGGTACGTGAAAGAAGGCCAGAACGTGCAGCAAGGCAGCGAAATGGGCTTTATTAAATTTGGCTCGCGGGTGGACGTGTTCCTACCGCTGAACGCCAAAATTCTGGTGGACATCAATCAGAAAACCATCGGTGGGCAGACCGTCATTGCCGAACTGATGTAATTTGCAGGCCATGAATCCGTTGAACAAAAAGCCCCGTTCGGTTGGGGCTTTTCGCGTCAGTACCGTCAATTTTCAAGTTCACAACCTCATCCTCCAATGAAGAAATTCCACCAAGTCCTGTTGCTAATGACGCTTCCGATGGCGGGCTACGCCCAGTTGAATTACCCCGAAACCCGCAAAACCGATCAGGTCGACGATTACCACGGTACGCAAGTGGCTGATCCGTACCGCTGGCTCGAAGACGACCGCTCCGCCGAAACCGCCGCCTGGGTGAAAGCGCAAAACGAAGTCACCTTTGGCTACCTCGACAAAATTCCCTTTCGCGCCGCGTTGAAAACCCGGCTCCAGCAACTCATCAACTACCCACGCTACTCGGCCCCATTTCGGCGCAACGACTGGTTTTATTTCTCGAAAAACGACGGGTTACAAAATCAATCGGTGCTGTACCGGCAAAAAGGGTTGGACGGAACGCCCGAAGTCGTCATCGACCCGAATGGCCTTTCTGCCGACGGCACCACGCGGCTGGCCGGTTTTGCGGTTTCTAAAAATGGTAACTATGCCGCTTACGGCCTCTCTAAGGCCGGTTCCGACTGGATCGAGTATTCCGTCATGGATTTGGCGACGAAGCAGAATTTGCCGGATCACCTCGAATGGGTGAAAGTATCGGGAGCGTCCTGGCAGGGCGACGGTTTTTATTACAGCCGTTACCCAAAACCGGCGGGCACCAGTGAATTGTCGGGTAAAAACGAAAATCACCAGGTGTATTTTCATAAAATTGGTACACCCCAAAGCGCTGACCGGCTGGTTTTTGAAGATAAAGCCAACCCCTTGCGGTTCCACAACACGAGCGTGACCGAAGATGAACGCTTCGTGCTGCTCTACGTCAGCGACGGCGGGAAGGGCAAGAAAGGCAACGCCTTGTTTTACCTGGATTCCAAAACGCGTGACCAAACCTTCAAACCCGTCGTTGCCGAAGCGGAGGAGTTTCAGTACGCTGTCGTAGACAACGTCGATGAGAAACTTATTCTGCAAACCAACGACCACGCGCCCAACAGTAAATTGGTACTTTTCGACCCGAAACAACCCGCCATTGCCAACTGGAAGGTTTTGATTCCCGAAAAGCCCGAACCGTTGGAAAACGCGGGCGCGGCGGGTGGGAAACTATTTTTGACGTACCTGAAGGACGTCACGACCCGCGCCTACGTTTACGATTCGATGGGCAATCTTCAGAACGAAGTCCCCTTGCCCGGCCCCGGCACGGCGGGTGGTTTTGGCGGCGAGCGCGACGACAAGCTTGTGTTTTACACCTTCACCTCGTACACGTACCCGCCTACGATTTTCCGCTACGACATTGCCAGCAAAAAATCGACTTTGTTCCGGCAGCCGGAAGTGAAATTTGACCCGGCTGCCTACGAAACCAAGCAGGCGTTTTACGCCAGCAAGGACGGAACGCGGGTACCGATGTTTATCACCCACAAAAAAGGCCTGGCTCTCGATGGCAACAACCCGACGATTTTGTACGGCTACGGCGGGTTCAACATCAATCTGAATCCCTCGTTTAGCGCCCTCAACATCGCCTGGATCGAGCAGGGGGGCGTGTACGTGGTGGCCAACCTGCGCGGCGGCGGCGAATACGGCGAAACCTGGCACGAGCAGGGCACCAAACTCAAAAAACAAAACGTGTTCGACGACTTCATCGCGGCGGCGGAATACCTGATTGCCCAGAAGTATACCTCATCGCAAAAATTGGCGATTCAGGGCGGCTCCAACGGCGGCTTGCTCGTGGGGGCGGTCATCAATCAGCGCCCCGATTTGTTCCGGGTGGCTATTCCGGCGGTGGGTGTCATGGATATGTTGCGTTTTCAGAAATTCACCATCGGTTTCAACTGGATCGGTGATTACGGCTCGTCCGAAAACGCGGATGAGTTCAAAGCGCTGTACGCGTTTTCGCCCCTGCACAACCTGAAGGCGGGCATCAGGTATCCGGCCACGCTCATCACCACCGCCGACCACGACGACCGCGTGGTACCGGCGCATTCCTTCAAGTACGCGGCGCGGTTGCAGGAAGTATATAAAGGGCCTAATCCGGCACTGATCCGCATCGAAACCGCCGCCGGGCATGGCGGCAGCAACCTGGCCAAAGCCATCGAGCAAACCGCCGACGTGTTGTCGTTTGTTTTTCAGAACCTGGGCGTAACGCCTAAACTCGACGGCGCGGAGGTAGTCATCCCGCACGGAAAACCCGACGTGATGACGCCGAAGATGGGGCAAAACGGCGGGGCCAAAAGCAAAAAAGGGAGTGTGGTACGGCCCTGATGGGTTGGGGAGTAGTCGGCCTTGGCGTCCCCGACGACTTTTTGGGTCGTCCGACTACTTCTAGCCCCGTGGTCTGTCCCCTGACAGACCACAAATTACTGACCATTTCTGCCACCGTGGTCTGTCCCCTGACAGCCCCCAAATTACTGTCCATTTCTGCCCCCGTGGTGTGTGCCCGGGCAGGCCACCAATTACGGGCCCTTTCCGGG
>JAJAZB010000083.1 GCA_026785975.1 Cytophagaceae bacterium
CAAAAACGATCAGAATGGCCACGATCATGTGGAAAGTCACCATGACGGGGTGCAATTCGCTGGATACGACTTTGGAGCCGAGCCAGCCCTGAAAGCCCACCATTATGAAAGCCAGCAGACTCAGGTAGAAAACCGGTTTGTCCTTTTTGAGGAAGGGCACGGAAGCGATCAGCGTAGCAAAAATAAGTACCCCCGTTAAGGCTCCTAGTAGTCGATTAACGTATTCGATCCAGGTTTTGAGGGCATTAAAAACGACTTCGCCTTTGAGTTTTGCGCCATAAAGTTCCTGATAATTCGGGGGCAATTGGCTGATGCTGGTAGGCGGCACCCAACTACCGAAGCACCTAGGCCAATCCGGGCAGCCCATGCCCGAGCCGGTACTCCGAACGATTCCACCCGCCAAAATCAGCAGGTACACCGTTACAATCGTCACTACGCCCAGTCGGCGAAACCACATCGTTCGTAAGGGTCTGTTATGCAATGTGCTAACGGTGTGGGTTAGGACGCCCAGCCGTTAGCACATTGACAGTCAGGCACTAAAATGCTTAGTGCTTGTACGTTTCATTTTGGCTATCAATCATGCCCTCAATCTCCTTTTCCATCGCGATCTGCTCGTTCTCGTGGGGCAGGTTCGACTCGGGAGTAGCCGAGTAAGGAACGTTTTGCGGAATAAAATCTTCCTTAGCACCCGGTTTGCTGTAATCGTAGGGCCAGCGGTACGCCGGTGGAATTTCACCGGGCCAGTTACCGTGCTCAGGGTGAATCGGTGCGGTCCATTCGAGGGTGTTGGAGTGCCAGGGATTCTGCGGTGCCTTGCGCCCCCGGAACATTGAGTAAAAGAAGTTCCAGGCAAACAAAATCTGAGCACCGAACGTAATCATCGCCGCGACACTGATAAACATATTCATATCGCCGAATGAGTTCGTTGCATCGTAAGCCGTGAATGAGTAATACCGGCGCGGAAATCCGGCAATACCGATGTAGTGCATGGGGAAGAATATTAAGTAAATTCCCACAAAGGTGATCCAGAAGTGAACGTAGCCGAGTTTCTCGTCCATCATCCGACCGAACATTTTTGGGAACCAGTGGTAAACCCCCGCCATCAATCCGAAGAACGAGGCCGAACCCATCACCAGGTGGAAGTGAGCCACCACGAAATACGTATCGTGGAGTTGAATATCCAGCGCCGAGTTTCCCAGAATGATACCGGTCAGGCCACCCGAGATAAAAAATGACACCAAGCCGATGGAGAAAAGCATCGCCGGTGTAAAAACGATATTACCCCGCCATAGTGTGGTGATGTAGTTGAAGGCTTTCACCGCCGATGGCACCGCAATAATCAACGTCAGGAACATGAACACCGACCCCAGGAAAGGATTCATCCCGGTTACAAACATGTGGTGCGCCCAAACGATAAAAGCGAGCAACGTGATGCCCATCAGCGAACCAATCATGGCCCGGTAACCGAAGATGGGCTTACGGGCATTGGTAGCAATGACCTCGGAGGTGATGCCCAAAGCGGGTAGCAGCACGATGTACACTTCCGGGTGCCCCAAAAACCAGAACAAGTGTTGGTACAAAATAGCCGAACCGCCGACATTGGGTAGCGCTTCCCCATTCACGTAAATCTCGGACAGGTAAAAACTGGTACCAAACGTGCGGTCGAAGAATAGCAACAATACCGCTGAAAATAAGACCGGAAACGAAAGAATACCCAGAATAGCCGTGAACATGAAGGCCCAGATAGTCAGTGGCAGTTTCGTGAAACTCATGCCCCGCGTCCGCAGGTTGATGATGGTCGTTACGTAGTTAATTCCGCCCAGCAACTGCGATACAATGAACAAGGCCATGCTAACCAACCAGAGAGTCAGTCCCAACTTGGAGCCGTCAGCCGCTTGGGGTAAGGCCGATAGCGGTGGGTACACCACCCAACCGCCCCCGGCCGGACCGGTTTCCACGAACAAAGAGCCAAACATGATGACGCTCGATACAAAGAAAAACCAGTACGAGAGCATATTCAGGAATCCTGAAGCCATATCGCGGGCACCAACCTGTAAGGGAATCAGGAAGTTGGAAAACGTACCACTCAAACCCGCCGTCAGCACGAAGAAAACCATAATCGTACCGTGCATTGTGACCAGTGCCAGGTAAAACTGGGGATCCAATTTGCCGCCTTCTTCGATCCAGCCACCCAACAGCGGACGGAGCCACTCCAACTTCATGTTGGGAAAACCCAACTGCAAGCGAAACAGCATGGAGAGAAGACCCCCAATAAATGCCCACAAAATCCCACTGATGAGGTATTGCTTGGCGATGGTTTTATGGTCTTCCGAAAAAACGTATTTGCGAATAAAGCCCAACTCGTGGTGCTCGTGTTCGTGCTCTTCGTGAACCTGGACTTCGTGCGTCAGTTCAGCCGTTGCCATATATTTAGTCAGTTTATAAGTTCAAACAATTATTTCAACGAGGTGCCCGTTGCCGTGGCTCCGCCCGTTGCTACCGACGTGCTATCGCTCGCGGCTGATTCAATGTACTTCATGGCCCGCGCCTTCAGATTTTCCGGCACCCGCGACAGGTACGTCGGATTACTCGTCAGGAAGGGCTTCTGCGAAGCAACCCAGGCTTTGTACTCCTCCTCCTCCTCAATGACGATGGGCATTTTCATCGAAAAGTGGCCTTGGCCGCAAACTTCCGTACAGTTCAACTGGTAGTTGAAATCAGGATTGCCCGTTTCATTGCGCATTTCTTCGGTTGTCTTGGTAGCCACAAACCAGAACTTCGTTGGCATCCCCGGCACGGCGTCCATTTTTACGCGGAGATGGGGAATAAATACGCTGTGCAAAACGTCTTTCGCCCGAATTTTCAGCAACACTGGTACGCCTTTGGGAATATGTAACTGATTACTTGTGAAATCATCGAACGCTGCCTGATCCGCGTAGTCGATGCCCAACTCGTTGGTTTCGTCGATGAGCTTAAAATTGTAGTTGCCCAATTTGGAATCGTCCGCACCGGCGTAGCGGGTAACCCAGTTGAATTGCTTCCCCACGACTTCAATGACATACGAATTATCGGGGGCCTGCGCGGTGATATCGCGCCATACCCGCCAGCCGGTAAAGACCAGTACGGCCATGACAACAGCCGGAATCACCGTCCAGATAATTTCCAATTTGTGATTGACGGGATAGAAAACGGCGTTGCGGCCCGGCTTGTAGCGATACCGGTAGGCGAAATAAAACAACAGGGCGTTGGTCACGACGAAAGCAATCGTAATGACGGCCATCGAGATCCAAAACATATTGTCGGTCAGGATGCCGTGCTCGGAGGCCGCTTCGGGAAGAAACTTGGGCCGCGATTCCATAAACGACCACACGGCGGCGATTGTACCCAGAATCGGGAAGGCCAGCATAAGTACGGCGTTGATCCGGTTACTGGTTCCGGCGGCTCGTTTCTCGTAGGGGTTTTCATTGTCCCTCTTGTTGCCATCCACGCCTTTGGCCAATGTAGCGATCCTGGACAGCACGACGATGGTGAGTACCAGAAAAACTACGGCTAATAAACCAACGATATATACCATGACTTCCTCAGGTTTACGTTCAATGAGAATTCAAATTTACCGCTCAAAAAAATTAGCCCAAAACGTATAGCGGGCACTTTTTCGGCTAATTTTTTGCCCCGTATTCAAGGAGTTTAACTACCTGTTTTAAGACTTTGTTTTAAATATCGTGATGGAACGCTTCCTCCAGCATGGGGTGATTTTTGGGAACCAGCGAAGCCTTCGTCAACTGGCTGTTGACCACAAAACCGAACCCGCTGGCGAAGAGTAAAATAGACCCGATTTCGATCAGACCGAAGCTGGCATCTGCGCCCACGGCACCCGGCATAATCATTTGATAAAAATCGAACCAGTGCCCAATGATTACCCCCCAGCAAGCCACTTTCATGAATACGCCTGCCCGTTTGGCATCGCGCGTCATCAAACTGAGAAACGGGAAGACGAAACACAAAAAGAAGTTGATGAAAAAGGGCGCTTTGTAAATGCCCCCGTAGCCGGTAAATCGCTCCCGGAAATAAATCGCTTCTTCGGGTAAGTTGGCGTAATAAATCAGCAAAAATTGCGAAAACCACACGTAAGTCCAGAAGATGGAGAAGGCGAAAATCCATTTCCCCAAGTCGTGAAGGTGGCTGTCGTTCACGTTTTGCAGATATCCTTGATCTTTCAAATAAAGGATTGCCAGCGTGATAACCGCCACACCCGTTACGTGCCAACTCGAGAACATATACCAGCCAAACATCGTGCTAAACCAGTGGCTGTCGATGGACATCACCCAATCCCAGGCACAAACGGAAGAGGTAACCGCAAAAACCAGGATAAATACCCGGCTGATATTTTTCATGCGGTACCAATGTTCAGCGCCACCGAGTTCGTCTTCACGAATGGAGGTTTTGCGGAGCATTCGCCAGAGACCGTACCAAACCGCGAAGTAGAAAACGGTGCGAAAAATATAAAAAGGCTGGCTCAGGAATTCCTTTTTACCGTTGAGAATCGGATCGAACTCCGCACTTTGGGGGTCGTACAGCCCTTCGTGAGTCCAGTGGAAAAGATCGTGTTTGAAGAGGAAGAACAGCGCCAGCATCACGATTCCCATAATCGGCAAAAAGGCCGGGAAGGCTTCAGGGACGCGTTTGATGATCGACGACCATCCCGCCCACGACAAGTATTGGATGCACACGAAAAACATACCAACGACGGAAATTCCGGTGAACAACACGCTGTTTAGCCAGAGATTCGCGATGACCCGTTTCAGCCAACCCGCTGTTTCATGGTGTTCGCCCCCTTCGTGGGCACCACCCGCGTGACCGCCTACGCCTTCGTGGACGGGTTCGATGCCAATGCCCCAACCCTTCGAAACCAGAAAGGCCCCGACAATTAGCAAGCCGAGTCCGACGAGCATACCCAGAATCAGTCTTCGACGGGAATCCGGGGAAAACTGATACCATTCTTCCACTTCCGTTGGCGTGTAATGATGCGTATGTTCTGCCATTTTCAGTAATCAGTAAACAGTTATCAATTATCAGGTATTCAGAGGACAGTGAGCAATTCTCCGGGTAGTTTGCAGATACTTCTAAAAGTTCTGATCACTGTTCACTGATTCCTGAATCAGGGGTTGAATTGTAGTTTATGCACCCAATGCACGATTTTCCAGCGCTCTTCGGGCGTCATTTGCGAGCCGTGGGGCCACATCCGACCTTTGCCATACGTGATGGTGTGGTAAATGTGCCCGTCGTTCAGATTTTTCAACGCATCGCTTGAGTACACCGGCACCCCTTTGTACAATTTAGCCACCGTGCCATCGCCCTTGCCTTTTTCGCCGTGGCAATGAATGCAGTAGCGGCCATACAACAGTTCGCCTTCTTTCAGGGTGTTGTCGTTGAGGGGCACTGGGTTTTCGAGGGTGCGTTCCGAAATTCCCATGCTGTCGGCGGGGATGTCGTACACCATCAAATCAGTGATTGCCTCATCGCCCGTACCGAATTTGGTGTTGTAATTCCGACGCGATACGGTGCCCTTCACCGGAGCACGCATATTCAATCCCATTGGATTGATGGTGTTCCGGTCGATTTGCTTCAAGGGTTCGTAACCCACCGAATAGTACATATTCGGGGAATATTCCAACGGACGGTCGTCGTGCCCGCGCCCAAGCGACATCAGCACGATAACCACGACGGCACCCAGTAGCCAGACGTATCCTACGTTTTTTCTTAGAAAATCCATGTATGAATAATGCTTGCGATTAAACGATTTCCTTCACGTTGACCTCAATGGCCCCCGAGTTTTTTAGTACGTTGGTGATGTCCGCCTGGGCCAGTTTGTTTCTACTTAAATCAATGGCCATCACAAACTTATCATCCGTACTGCGCAGATCGAACATGACGGCTTTTTTCCCCCACCAAAGTCCATTAGTGATCCAGAACGTGAACGTCATTCCGAATGCGGTGAATAAAACGGTGAATTCAAACATCGGCGGGATAAAGTCGGGGAGCGCGATAAAATCCTTACCCCCAACAATTATTGGCCAGTCGTACCCCATCATCCAGACCGTCATGGCCGTCATCGTAGCCAGACCCAGCGTACCGAACAAAAATGCGGCAACGGGAATCCGGGTCCGGGGATGACCAATGGCTTTATCGAGTCCGTGAATGGGGAAGGGTGTATAGACTTCGTGAATTTTGACGCCCTGCTTTTTCACTTCCCTGACGGCCAAGAGTACCTCGTCCTCGTCGTCGTAAATACCCACTAAAAACTTTTTGCTTGTATCCATTTTATGGTTCACAGTTTATAACCAACTGCGGGTCTTGCAAGGTTTGCTGCTAACACCAGCACTCGTTGACTTCCGGTCACGTAGGGTCGACCGCCTCTTTTTTACTCGCTGTCTTTGTTAAATGTGGGCCGGGCGATTGGCTCCGTTGTCGCCGCACCTACTTTCTTTTTATACGGGTAATCATGGGATACTCCTTTGAGTACGGCTTTGATTTCGGCCATGTTGACGACTGGCAAATACTTGGCAAACAGTAGGAACAAGGTAAAGAATAGCCCGAATGAGAAAATGTAGTCGCTGATGTCGAAGAAAGTGGGGGAGAACATCGCCCAACTCGATGGCAAATAATCGCGGTGCAACGAGGTAACGATGATGACGAAGCGCTCGAACCACATCCCGATGTTGACCACCACGGCCAGGACAAACGTGACGGTGATGCTCCGACGGAGTTTACGAATCCAGAACAATTGGGGCGAAACCACATTACAAGTCATCATTATCCAGTAGGCCCACCAGTACGGACCCGTTGCCCGATTGATGAAGGCGTACCGTTCGTACTCTACCCCCGAGTACCAGGAAATAAACAGTTCAGTCAGATACGCGATACCCACGATGGAGCCGGTCACGGTGATGATTTTATTCATCGTCTCGATGTGCTCTATAGTGATGTAATCCTCCAGTTTGAACACGTAGCGGGTAATGAGCAGCAGGTTTTGCACCATCGCAAAACCCGAGAAAATAGCACCCGCGACGAAGTACGGCGGGAAAATGGTGGTGTGCCATCCTGGCACGATGGAGGTGGCAAAGTCCATACTCACGATGGTATGCACGGAAAGCACCAGCGGCGTTGAAATCCCCGCCAGAATCAGCGACACGTATTCGTAACGCGCCCAGGTCTTGGCTGAACCATTCCAACCCATCGAGAAAAATCCGTACATAAAGCGCGAGATTCTACTGGTAGCCCGGTCACGGATAGTCGCTAAATCGGGAATGAGTCCCAGGTACCAGAACACCAGTGAAACCGATAAGTACGTCGAGATGGCAAAAACGTCCCAGACCAGGGGGGAATTGAAGTTGATCCACAACGACCCGAACGTGTTGGGTAACGGCAAGGCCCAGTAGGCCAGCCATACGCGACCCATGTGCATGAGGATAAAACTGGCCGCGCAGAGTACCGCGAAAATCGTCATGGCCTCCGCCGAACGGTTCACGGCCGTCCGCCATTTTTGGCGAAACAGCAATAAAATGGCTGAGATCAACGTACCGGCGTGCCCGAGACCCACCCACCACACGAAGTTGGTAATATCCCAGGCCCAGCCGACAGTTTTATTCAAACCCCAAACCCCGATGCCTTCCCTCCAGGTGTAGAAGACGCAGGCGGTGCCATACATCAACACCGCCACGGAAATGAGGAATACGATCCACCATTGCCGGGTCGGTTTTCCCTCAACCTGACG
>JAJAZB010000084.1 GCA_026785975.1 Cytophagaceae bacterium
ATTTACAGGATTTTAGGATAGTCAGGACGGTCGATTCCTGATTATTTATGTTTCAAATCTTGAAAATCTTTGAATCCTGTAGATCGTGGCGACCACCGCGTGGTTCAGACAAAAACTCACACGAAAATCTCACCAACCAAATACACCACTGCCTTTCCCGAAATCTCCACCCGATCGCCGAGCAACTTCAACCATAAATCGCCGCCGCGCGGGGAGATTTGCCGGGCCGTGAGGCTGGTTTTGCCCAGCTTTTCGGCCCAAAACGGCGTCAGTGTCGTGTGGGCCGAGCCGGTCACGGGGTCTTCGTCGATGCCGGATTGTGGCCCGAAAAACCGACTGACAAAATCGACCGGTGCGTCGTTCGCGTCGTCACCCGGAGCCGTAACGATCACCCCCCGAACGTTGATTTGCGACAACAAACGAAAATCGGGTTGCAGGCTTTCCACTTGCTGCTGGCTATCGAGTAGCACCAGTAAATCGGTTTTCCCGGTATACACCGCCACGGGTGCAATCCCCAGGGCTGCCGTCAGTTCTTCCTGAAACGTGGGCGAGATCAGTTCTGGCGGATCGGCGGGGAAATCGAGCGTCAGCAAATCACTGTCGCGGCGCACGGTGAGCAAACCACTATTGGTGTGAAAGCGAATCAGGTCTTCCGCGTACCCCAATACGTCAAACAGAATTTTGGCGGTGGCCAGGGTAGCGTGGCCGCAAAGATCCACTTCGACGGTGGGCGTAAACCATTTCAGGTCAAAATCAGCGCCGTTTTTTACGAAAAAAGCGGTTTCGGCGAGGTTGTTCTCGGCGGCAATAGCCAGCATGGTTTCGCGGGGGAGCCACGCATCGAGGGGGCAAATGGCGGCGGGATTGCCTTTGAATAATTGGTCGGTGAAGGCGTCGGCCTGATAGATGTTCAGCGTCATAAAAAAGGGGAAACGGGTAGCGCCTCTAACAACAATCGGCGGCGTAAATCTCCCGTTGAGCCTTATTTTTTTTCACCTCGGTCTGTGGCACACAGATCGAAATTTCTGGTGAGTGCCCGGAATCGAAATCTTTCGTTCTGTGTGCCACAGACCGAGGTGAAGACCAGGTATTTCAAGTTGGGCGTACCCCGGTTTAGAACCGGGGTACGCCTTCTTTTTCTATCGATGGTATGCCGACTGAAACAGGAGAATTAGTTACCCGGTATGCGGAGTGCATTTCGTGGCGGACAAGTGCACGTTTACCCTGCAAATTCAAAGTTATATTTTAAATTTGCAGGGTAAACTGTTGATTTATGCTCCCTCGTACACTCGAAACCGACCTCCGGTTTAGCCTGGCCCATTTTCCGGCCACGGCCCTGCTCGGGCCGAGGCAAGTGGGTAAAACCACCCTCGTGCGGAGCCTGCTGCCCCAACTGCCCCGGCCCGCGCTGTACCTCGACCTCGAAACGCCCACTGACCGGGTGTTGCTCACCGAGCCGCAGTTGTTTCTACAAGCCAACCAGGAGCGAACCATCGTGCTGGATGAAATTCACCGCCTGCCCGAGATTTTTCCGCTACTGCGCGGCCTCATCGACCACCACCGGGTACCGGGGCGGTTTGTGTTGCTCGGCTCGGCTTCCTACGATTTGCTGCGCAACACCTCCGAATCGTTGGCCGGACGAATCGCTTACCCCGAACTAACGCCCCTGCAACGGCGAGAACTCCCCGCCGGGGCTGAACTGGCTCAACACTGGCTCCGGGGCGGCTTTCCCGATTCATATTTGGCCCCGACCGATGCCGTTCAGCAGGTCTGGATGCGGAATTTTGTGACCACGTACCTCGAAAAAGACTTACCTCAATTGGGCCTCGCCGCCCAGCCCGCCCTGACCCGCCGACTGCTCACGATGCTGGCCCATATCCAGGGCAACCTGCTCAATTACAGCACACTGGCCAATTCGTTGGGGATTAGCCAACCCACCGTGCGGGGCTACGTCGATTTTCTGGAACGTGCTTTGTTGCTCCGCCGTCTGCCGCCGTACTTCGTCAACGTGGGTAAACGCCTGACCAAAAGCCCCAAAATCTACCTCCGCGACAGCGGGATGCTGCACCACTTGCTGGGCCTGACCACTTACAACGCCCTGCTCGGGCACCCCGTGGCGGGCGGCTCTTTCGAGGGCTACGCCCTGGAGCAGGTGTTGGGCCTGCTGCCTTCCGACGCAACGGCTTCGTTTTATCGCACCGCCGAAGGAGCCGAACTCGACGTGGTCATCGAAGCGGGCGGGCGAATCGTGGCGGCGGTCGAAATCAAACTGGCCGACGTACCCACCCTGACGCGCGGCACCCACAACGCCCTCGCCGACCTCGGCCACCCGCCCCTGCTCGTGGTTACACCCTCGGCCCCCGACTACCCGATGGCCGAAACCATCCGGGTATGTAGCGTAGAAACCTTGCCCGCCAACCTGCGGGCCTTGGGGATTTGAAGCGTACCCCGATTTCAAAGCGTGATGCGCCTGCTCAATGAGAGCGACGGCAAGAATTACAGATTAAGTCAGCCGCGATACTAAGGGTTGTGGGTGAAAAAAAGGAGTGAAGGTTGCCTGGTAACGGCCGGTGTAAACGTCAACAAAAATTCATTGCCAGTCGGAACTTCAGCCAGGGGACTCACCCGGTACTTGCGGCGGAGCGGATCGTAGCAACTGAACCACAGCGTGTCGGTTTGCACCGGAAAATCGGTGTGGCGGATGACCCGTAGGCGTCCGTCGGGTTGCCGTTGAAACCAAAAAGCCTCGGCCTGGTGGGGTCGGATGAACAGGACGGGGACATCCCGGTCGGGTCGGGGATGGATCGCCGCGTCGTAAATTTCCCAACGACGCTGGCGCAAGGGATTGCCCCGCATCACGTACACCACCGGAATCTGGCGGGCTTCGACGTGGAGTTTCAGTTGGGTTACGTCCTGGGTGTAGGCATCCGTGTTGAGCCAAATGCCCTGGTACCCGGCCTGGCCACTGGCCGGGAGACTGGCCAGGAAAGTAAGCAAGGCCCCGATGGCGATCCATGTTTTCATGGGAAATGAGAGGAATTGACGTTGAAAAAAGATAGTTTAGTTTCAGCCGGTTGGTCGGGCAAACCGGGCGGGAGGGAAACAGGATTCTCGAAAATTTTCTAAAAACCCGTATAAACCCCTAAGATTCTGCGGGTTTTCCGGGGTCGGTGGTTGGTTTTCCGGCGCTGAGTGTCTATTCTTGCATGATTGCAAGGCGTGTCATTCCGACGTTCACTCTCGCATACCCCACCCAGCAGCATGGCCCTTTTTCGCCTCGGTACCACCGATGCCGACCTACTCGCCGGAATCCAGGCCGGGGGGACGCAGCGCCGCCTGTACGAAAACCGTCTCTACGAAAAATACGCCTACCTCATCCGCGACGCGACCCGCAAGCATCAACTGAGTGAAGATGAAGCCGCCACCGCCTACTCCGACGCCCTGCTCTCGGTCATCGTGCAAGTGGCCAGCGGGCACTTCAAGGGCCGTTCGGAACTAAAAACCTTTCTGTACCAGATTTTTACGAACAAGTGCATTGACCTGATTCGGAAAAACGCGACTAATCGGGCAAGCGTCCACCGGGCCAGTCCGCTCGATGACCTCGCCGTGATTCTGCCCGACGACACCCGCAGTGCCCTGCAACGCCTGATGAGCCAGCAAGACGCCGAGCGCCTGCACCGCCTGCTGCACGAATTGGGCGAAAAATGCCGGGCGCTACTCCTGGGCTGGGGGGAGGGCTTTTCGGATGAAGAACTGGCCCCCAGCCTGAGTTACGCCAACGCCAACGTCACGAAAGTATCCCGCCTGCGCTGCCTGGATCGCCTGCGGGAGAAGTACCGAAATGAAGTGAAAAATTAAAAGTGAAAAGTGAAAAGTTGAACTTCACAATTTTTAACTCCGCAGCGGCGGACCGCTTCACTTTTTAACTCTTCATTTTTCACTTTTAACTTTTCACTGAAAAAGAATGTCTGATCTCGAAGCCATCGACGCCTACCTCAACGACCAGCTTTCGCCCGATGACCGGGCGGCGTTTGAGGCGCGTCTGGCGGCGGAACCGGCCCTGGCCGAGGAGTTGGCGTTTTACCTGCAAGCGCGGCAGGTAGCGCGGGAAGCTGCCCTGGCCGAGCGCCACGCCGGGTGGGAGCCGCTGCGCCGCCGGGCCACTCGCGCCCGGCAGGTGCGGATACTCTACACTGCCGCCGCGAGCCTGGCCGCCATGCTGTTGCTCGTGCTAGGCTGGTGGGGCGTGTTTCGGCAACCCGGCGCTACGCCCGAGGATTTGGCCGAGGC
>JAJAZB010000085.1 GCA_026785975.1 Cytophagaceae bacterium
GGAGCCTCACCCCCGGCCCCTCTCCGGTGGAGAGGGGTGAAAATTCCAGCAGTGGCTCCCCTCTCCACCGGAGAGGGGCCGGGGGTGAGGCTGATTGAAAGCCCTAAAAAAAAAAACGCGCGGAACGTGATTTGCAAATCACCATTTTATGAATTCAACCTGGCTGGAATTTCTTATTGAAACCGATTACAGTAATCCTACCGCCTTCGGTTTGCTGGCTTTGGGCTTGTTTGTGATTATCATGGGGCGGTACGTGCTGATGGCGGGACTGTTCTACCTGTATTTTTACGAATGGGACGCCGACACCTGGAACGACCGAAAACTCAGTACAAAGCCGCGACCGACGGGGCAAGTGCGGAAAGAAATTCAGTGGTCGGCCATCAACTCGGCCATTTTTGCGGTAGTGGGAGCGCTTGGCGTCGTGGCGTTTCAGCAGGGCTACACGGCGGTTTACACCGATATTCAGGCGTACCCGCTTTGGTACGTACCTCTGAGTTTGGGCCTGTCGTTGTTTTTGCACGAAACCTACTACTACTGGCTCCACCGCCTGATGCACCAGCCCCGGCTCTACCGACTGGTGCATCAGGTACACCACGATAGCCTGACCAGCAGCCCCTGGACTTCCTTTTCGTTTCACCCCGTCGAGGGGTTGCTCGAAGCCATTATTTTGCCGGTGATCGTGATGGTTTTGCCCCTGCACACCAGCGTCATCGCGGCCCAGTTGACGCTCATGATTTTGTCGGCTACGATCAACCACCTGGATATCGAGATTTTTCCAAAAAACTGGCTGGGTACGCGTATCGGGCGGTTTTTCATCGGCGCGACCCACCACAGCCTGCACCACCGGCAGTTTCGCTTCAACTACGGCTTGTATTTTACCTTTTGGGATAAGTGGGGCAAAACCGAAAGTCCGCTTTTCAGGAAAGAATTCGATAACCGGAAAAGGATAGAGAATAGAGGATAGTGTAGAGAGGATAGAGATTAAGGGTAGCTACGAACTGAAGTTCGTAGCTACCCCAAAAATGTGCTACGCTACTTCTTCTCTTTCACCGCGATCAATTCATTGCCCTGAATCAGCATTTTCAAACCCGATACCTGCTTGCTCGTTGCATCGCGGGTGAAAATGATGGTTGAGCCGTACGAACTCGTAGAGAGGTACGTGTCCGCGTCTTTTTGCCTGATTAGTTTGAACTTACCGTAGCCATCGGCTTCGCCAAAAACTTCGCCATTTTCAAGCGTCACGGTGTAGGCGGCAATGGGCGTACCCTCGGGCATTTTATATCGTCCGGCGTACTGCTGGACATCGACAGAATCGGCGGCGGTTTGCGAAGGGCGAATTTCATTCACATCCACGCAGTTGGCTTGGGCCGAACCAAGTAAACCCAAAATCAGAAGTCCCGGTAGGAGGCGTTTCATAGAACAGTTTTGAATTAAGGTTGACAACTTTTTAAGGTTTTTCAAGAAAGACGTATCCGGTTGAACAGGGCGCAAGCAACACGACGGCTAAGCAATAAAATCAGCCGATCATCTCGTAAATCTTCACCGGATTGGCTTTGTTTTTCAGCGGTATTTCCCCCATTGGTCTGCCATGAAACGACTCTTTCACCCTGTCGTAGGCCGCTTCACTAAGGATAATCTGGCCGGGCTTGGCGGCGGCTTGCAGGCGCTGGGCCAGATTGACGGCATCGCCGATGACGGTGTAATCGAGCCGCCGCAGCGTGGCCGAGCCGATGTTGCCCGACACCATTTCGCCGGAATTAATGCCGATGGAAACCTCCGGTTTGAAATCGGGCAAACCCGGAAGCGGCGAATCATAGATGGCCTGAATGCACGCCCGCGCCGCCAGGGAGGCTTCGATGGCCCGGTCGAGGTGAAAATCGCCCCGGAATACGGCCATGATGGCATCGCCGATAAACTTGTCGACGTACCCACCCTGGGCGATGATTTCCTTTGCCATCGCGTCGAAGTAGCTGTTGAGCAATTGCACGACCACGTCGGCGGGTTCGCGTTCCGACATGGCCGTGAAGCCGCAAATGTCGATGAATACGACGGTCGCCTCCACGGTTTCATTGGTCATCAGGGAGGATTCAAACTCCCGCCGACTCATAAAATTGAGCACGGTTTCATCGACGTACATCCGAAGAATATTGTTCTCCTTGATGGCCTGGAGGGTTTCGCGAAGCTGAGCCACGTGGCTCAGGGTTTTGAGCATCGTCAATTCGAGATCTTCGAAGTTGATGGGTTTGCCCAGAAAATCATACGCGCCCCGATTCATGGCCATGCGAATGTTGTCCATGTCGCCGTAAGCCGAGATGATCACCGTTTTGATGAGCGGACTCAATTCACTCAATTTGGTAAGCAGCGTCAGGCCGTCCATTTCGGGCATATTGATGTCGCTCAGCACGACGTCGATATCGGGCTGCTGCTGTAACTTGACCAAGGCCTCGACCCCATTTTTGGCGAAGACAAATTCGTATTGATTTTCCCGAATTTGGCGACGGAATTTTTGCTTGATCAGAAGTTCCAAATCGGTTTCGTCGTCCACAACCAGAATTTTGGCCTTCATAGCGTACTTTTTAGTTTTTGTTTCAACCGGGCGAAATCCAGCGGTTTGGTCAGAAAGTCGTCGGCCCCGTAATTCATTGCCTGGGTGTGGCTCTCGTCGTCGCCGTACGCCGTGATCATCATCACCAAGGGTGGCGGATTACGGTAAGTGCTTTTGATTCGCCGCAGTAGTTCCAACCCACTCATGCCGGGCATATTGATGTCGGACAAAATCAGAACGATCTCAGAAAAATGGTCTTTCAGGTACCCCAGCGCTTCCTCCCCGGAATGTGAAAAAGCAAAGGCGAGTTCGCCCTCCCGGATTTCCCGGCGAAAGCGCTGCTCAAAAAGTAATTGTACATCGGCTTCATCATCAACGACTAATATTTTCATGATCGAGCGGGTTGTGGGTGGGCGGGTTGTTCAAAAATAGGGAAATCTTATGATGGTTGAGGCATCAGGCTTTATTCTGGTAGCCGAACGATGAATTCCGTGTACGCACCTTCGACACTTTCGACCCGGATTTCGCCGCCATGCCCTTTCGTCATGATGTCGTAACTCAGCGATAAACCCAACCCCGTACCTTGCCCGGCAGGTTTGGTCGTATAAAAGGGTTGGAAAACCTTGTTGACCACCTCCGGGGGCATCCCCGTGCCATTGTCACGCACCCGGATTTCGACGTGTCCGTTTTCTTGTTTCGTGCTGACCGAAACCGTGGGTTGGTAGCCGATGGGCTGCTGCTTTTGCTTTTGCTTTTCCTGTACGGCATAAAACGCGTTGTTAAACAGGTTGAGCAAAACCCGGCTGATGTCCTGCGATACGATTTGAACCTTCGGCAAGTTCGGATCGAAGTCGGTTTGTAAGGTTGTGTTGAACGATTTGTCCTTGGCCCGCAGCCCGTGGTAGGCCAGCCGCAAATATTCGTCGGCCAGGGCGTTGAGATCGGTGGGTTGCTTCTCCCCGCTGCTGGTGCGGGAGTGTTCGAGCATCCCCTTAACAATGCTGCTGGCCCGCTGACCGTGGTGGGTGATTTTTTCTAAGTTCTGAGTCAGATCGTCTAATAGCTCCCCGATAAGTTCGGGGTCTTTATCGGCTTTCGCTTCTTCTTCCCGTAACTCCCCGACTAACTCGGTGGATACCTCGGAGAAGTTGTTGACGAAGTTTAAGGGGTTCTGAATCTCGTGGGCGATGCCTGCCGTTAGCTCACCCAGGGAGGCCATTTTCTCACGCTGAATCAGTTGGGTTTGGGTGGTTTTGAGCGTTTCCAGCGCTTGTTCGACTTTGGCTTTTTGCTCGTTGAGGAGTGTATTGACCTTGTGCTTCTGGCGGTTGTTGCGGTATAAAAAGAACGCGATTAGCAGTACAACCCCTAAGCCCGCTAGCAGCATATAAAACCTGACTCGATTCTGGTTCTCCTTTTGTTCCTCCTGCAACGCCTGTTGGCGTTGTTGCTCATTTAAAACCAGGCGTTGGAGGTTCTGGAAATTCTTTGCCCCGTACATACTGTCGTTGGCCGAAATAGCAAGCTGCTGATAATGAAAAGCACTATCCAACTGATGCTGTTCCGTATAAATCTGAGTTACTAACTGGACGGTTCTTAAGATGTTGGTCTTGTAAACATAGCGGCTATTCTGCAAAGCCAGTTTAGCATAGTGTAGGCTTGAATCAGGCTTATGAAGCTGCTTGAACAGGTTCGCAATAAAGTATTGTATCTGTGCCCGCGACCGAAGATTATTATCCCGATAGGTTAATTGTAACGCCTTTCGATAATAAGCGAGTGCTTCAGGGTAGTCGCCTGCTAATTCATGAAGCCGCCCTGTATTCCTGATAATCGACGCTTCCAAAATCGATTCCCGTTGCGGATGTTGCCGAATGAGTTTGTAAGCCTGCTGATTGACGATTCGTGCGGAGTCAAGTAGGTTCAGACCAATATACGGGCTGGTCATATTGTTCAGCGTCAACCCTATCCAC
>JAJAZB010000086.1 GCA_026785975.1 Cytophagaceae bacterium
AAAAAAAAAACCCCCCCCCTAAAAAACCGGGGGGGTTCACCGCAAAATACTAAAAATCAAGACCAATCACGACCCACACGCCTCGCACCCGTCCGGATCATCAATCGAGCAATTCATGTCCTGCCATTTCTGGTCGCCTTCTTCGGCCCACTGCTGGTTGGCGGGTTCCTGCGCCAGGGCGGCTTGCGCCTGCGGGGTGGCGAGGTAGTCCATTTCCTTTTCCACCACCTCGGCGGTCACGGGCTGGAGAATCATCTCGGCCTGCGGCTCCACCGTAAACTTGATGGCGTCGGCGGCGGCCTTCGTGCGGAGGTAGTACATCCCGGTTTTGAGGCCCTTTTTCCAGGCGTAAAAATGCATGGAAGTCAGTTTGCCGAAGTTGGGGTCCTGAATGTGGATGTTCAGCGACTGGCTTTGGCAAATAAACGCGCCCCGGTCGGCGGCGAGGTCGATGATGGTTTTCTGCTTGATTTCCCAAACCGTCTTGTACAACTCCCGGATGTGTTCGGGAATCTCGGTGATGGCCTGTACCGAACCGTTGTGGGCAATGAGTTTGTTTTTCATCGAATCGTTCCACAGGTTCAACTTCACGAGGTCTTTGAGCAAGTACTTGTTGATCACCACAAACTCGCCCGACAGCACCCGGCGCACGTAAATGTTGGACGTAAACGGCTCGAAGCATTCGTTGTTGCCCAGAATCTGGCTCGTGGAGGCCGTCGGCATGGGTGCCAGCAGCAACGAATTGCGGGCACCGTGTTTCACCACCTGCTCGCGCAAGGCATCCCAATCCCAACGACCCGATTCGGGCTTCACGCCCCAGAGGTCAAACTGGAACTTACCCTGCGACAGCGGCGAGCCTTTGAAGGTTTCGTAGGCACCGTGTTTTTTGGCCAGTTCCATCGAAGCCGTCATGGCGGCGAAGTAGATGGTTTCAAAAATATCCTTGTTCAACTGCCGGGCTTCGTCGCTCTCGAAGGGCATCCGCAGCAGCACAAACGCATCGGCCAGGCCCTGCACCCCGAGGCCGATGGGCCGGTGGCGCATATTGGAACGGCGGGCTTCCTCGACCGGGTAGTAGTTGAGGTCGATGATTTTGTTGAGGTTTTTGGTGGCGGTCTTCGTCACCTCGGCGAGTTTCTCGTGGTTGAAGGCGAGGAAACCGCGCTCGTTTTTCTCGATGTACTTGGGCAACGCCAGCGAAGCCAGATTGCAAACGGCGATTTCATCGGCGGAGGTGTACTCGATAATTTCGGTACACAGGTTCGACGATTTGATCGTGCCCAGGTTTTGCTGGTTTGATTTCCGGTTGGCGGCATCCTTGAAGAGCATATACGGCGTACCGGTTTCGGTTTGCGCTTCCAACACTTCAAACCATAAATCCTGCGCCTTCACGGTTTTGCGGCCCTTGCCTTCCCGCTCGTACTTCGTGTACAGCGCCTCGAAAGCCTCGCCGTAGGTATCGGCCAGACCGGGGCATTCGTGCGGGCACATCAGCGTCCAGACGTCGTTGTCCTCCACCCGTTTCATGAACAAATCGGGAATCCAGAGGGCGTAAAACAGGTCACGGGCGCGGCCTTCTTCTTTGCCGTGATTCTTCTTGAGTTGGAGAAAATCAAACACATCGGCGTGCCAGGGTTCGATGTACACCGCAAACGAGCCTTTGCGTTTGCCGCCGCCCTGGTCGACGTACCGGGCGGTGTCGTTGAACACCTTGAGCATCGGAATGATGCCGTTGCTGGTGCCATTGGTGCCTTTGATGTAGCTCCCCGTGGCGCGGATGTTGTGAATACTCAGCCCGATGCCGCCCGCCGATTGCGAGATTTTGGCCGTTTGCTTGAGCGTGTCGTAAATGCCGTCGATGCTGTCGTCTTTCATCGTCAGCAGGAAACAACTCGACATTTGGGGCTTGGGCGTTCCGGCGTTGAAAAGCGTCGGGGTGGCGTGGGTAAACCACTTTTCGCTCAACAAATTGTACGTCTCGATGGCCGACTGAATGTCGTTGTGGTGAATTCCCACCGCCACCCGCATGAGCATGTGCTGGGGGCGTTCGGCGATTTTACCGTCGAGCTTGAGCAGGTACGATTTTTCGAGGGTTTTGTACCCGAAATAATCGTAGCCGTAGTCGCGGTCGTAAATAATGGTCGAGTCGAGCAGTGCCGCGTGGCGTTTGACCACGTTGTACACTTCCTTAGCAATGAGCGAGGCATTCTCACCCGTTTTGGGATCGGTGTAGGTGTAGAGGCGTTTGATCGTACCCGAAAAGGATTTCTGGGTGTTTTTGTGGAGGTTACTGATGGCTATGCGCGCGGCCAGGATGGCGTAGTCGGGGTGGCGGGTGGTCATCGAAGCCGCCGTTTCAGCGGCCAGGTTGTCAAGCTCGGCGGTACTGACCCCATCATAAATCCCGGCGACCACTTTCATGGCCACTTCAACGGGCTGCACAAAGTTGGGATCGAGGCCGTAGCACAGTTTCTCGATGCGGGCGGTAATCTTGTCAAATTTGACTGACTCCCGCCGACCGTCGCGTTTAATGACGTACATGGGCATATTGGGTTTGGGGTGATAGAGGGAACGACAAACCAATCGGTATGCACCGGTTGGCAGGTTAAATTAACGTTAAATTTGTCATTGGGTCAACCCGAAAAGCAACCCGATTTCCGTTTAAACCGGCTCTTCGGGGAAAAGTCTAATTTTGTAAATCGTCAATAGTGCTTAAATTCAAGCGTTTACCAATTAGGGTACAGGAATTGTTCCCGGAAAAAAAATTGAGAAAAAAGAACAAAAAAAGTGCAGAATTTCCCCTCGTTTAGAAAGGCATCGAAACGTTTTGGTGGATTAAAAAAAGTACCTACCTTTGCAATCCTTTTTAGCAAGTAACTCAAAATCAACTCAATAAACTGACATGAAAAGCGGCATTCATCCCGAGTACCGGGAAGTGGTGTTCTGGGATTTGTCTTCCGACTACAAATTCGTCACCCGTTCGACGGTTCAAACCCGTGAAACCATCGACTTCGAAGGCAATACTTACCCCCTGGTCAAGGTGGAAGTTAGCTCGCAGTCGCACCCGTTTTACACCGGTAAAAATATGCTGCTCGATACGGCAGGCCGCGTGGATAAATTCAACAAGCGTTACGCCCAGAAGAAATAATTCTGGTGTTGTTCTTCAGCAAAAAGCCCGGTCTCTGTTGAGAGGCCGGGCTTTTTGTTTATTCGTCGGACGGCTGGCGAGGTTTTCGTTTTACCCGATTCCCTCAACGAGCCGTCCGACGAAGTTCGGGTCACCGCGCTTTTTTCTGAATCACCAACTCCCGGTAGCCCGTTTTGGGGTCGGGTTCGCGGGCAAACTGGTACGCGGGCAGCACCCCAAGCACGATTTCGGCGGTGGTGTACACGACAGAGCCCTCCAGCAAATGCCCGCCGATGGCGCGTCCCGTGCTGTCGGACACGCTCAGGTGCAGGTGCGATCCACTCAGTGCCGACAGCGTACCCGTCATGGATACGATTTCAAAATGACCCGTCAGCACCTCGGCCTCCGGCTGGTTGGCGTAGCGAAGGGGTACTTTCGTGAGGCTACCCACGCAGGTGAGGATACACACGGCGGCAAGATTCTGGCGCTTGACAAAGGCATCGAGGCTGGCTTTCAGGTCTTGCCCCGGCCCGAGGCGCAGGGCGATGGCGGTCATTGGTGAGCTGTCCATAACGCGTTGGGCGAAAGCCGTTTGGGTGAGAAGAGGGAGAAACAAAAGTATCTTTATCGCGGTCAATCGGTTCGATTTCATGCGATAAAGATAGGCTCGCAAATCGGACTGGCAGAACATAAAAAAACCGCCGTCTCAATGAAACAGCGGTTTCCAACGCCCCAAAAACAAAATAAGCAAATCGTTTATTGCCCTCCGGGTCGTCGGCCATAGCCCATTTCTTCGCGCATATTGGCTTTTTTGGCTTCGTAGGTTTTCCATTGCTCCTCGTTGAGCAAGGGTTGAAGTTCTTTTTCTTTGTCCAGGTTGAGCGTCTGCATTTTTTCGCGCATTCCGGCCCGATCATCCCCCGCACTGGCCCGCAGTTCAGCGGTTTTCTTGGCGTACTTTAGGTTCAGATCCGTCACTTTAGTTTCCTGAGACGCGTCGAGTGTCAGGGTTTTCTTCAGCCACTGGGTTTGCTTACCGGCCATCCCGACCGGATCGGGTGGGGTGTAGCCCTGGGCAAAACTCAGGGTCGAAACCAGCAGCAACGCGGTAATCAAAAAGAGATTTTTCATAAAAAGTTTAGAGGTTAAGTGAACTGCCCTGGAGGCCGCTCAGGCAAAGCCTTTTCTAAAAGCCTGTTTTGAAAACTGAACCCGTCCTAACAGGCCGCGCGACTAAAAGTAAAAGTGGACTTTCTCCATAAAATACAGGCTGAAAATATACCGCTTCGCACTTTTTGGCGACAAAAAGCCTCAACACCGCGATGGTGCAAACGGATTATTCGGTACCCAACGCTTTGAAAAACGCCTCGCTGTAGTGTTCGCTGACGGGCACGTGTACCGGCCCGATTTTGATGCGCAGGTTGCGAACCGATTCGATTTTGTCGAGCGAGACGATGTACGATTTATGGACGCGCAGGAAGCGCGAAGTGGGCAGTTTTTCCTCCAGCGCTTTCAAGGTCATCCGGGTGATGACGGGGCGGGGCGCGGAGGTAAGGAAAATTTTAACGTAATCCTTCAAGCCCTCGATGTACGTGATATCGGCCAGGCGGATTTTGACCAGGGCATAGTCCGCATTGACGAACAAATGATCGTTGGTAGCCGGTGAGGAAAGGGCGGTCTGACCAGCCGGGATCTGAGATCGGGGTGCGACTTCGGTTTTGAGGTGATACAATTCGTAAGCTTTATTGACGGCTTTCAAAAAGCGTTCAAACGATACGGGTTTAAGCAAATAATCCACCACGTCGAGGTTGAATCCATCGAGGGCGTACTGTTCGTAGGCCGTCACGAAAATCACCATCGGCGGGTTAGCGCCCAGTGTTTGTAGAAACTGCACGCCCGTCAGGCCGGGCATCTGAATATCGAGAAACATCAGGTCGATGTGTTCGCGGTGCAACACCTCCGTTGCCTCGAAAGGGTTCCGGCAACGCTGCACCAGATTCAAAAACGGCACCTTACGGATGTTGTCTTCGAGCAGGTCGAGCGCCAGCGATTCATCGTCAACAGCGAGACAATTCATTCACAAATTCGTTGAGAATTGAAAATTGAGTCCCCAAGCAAAAATTCGCTGCCCTAACTCCCAACCCCCTGAAGGGGGCTTAAATACATTAGTTACGAAAAAGCCCCCTTCAGGGGGTTGGGGGTTAGGGCAGCGAATGCTGGTTTACTTCTAAATTTAATTAGTTAAACGGGTTGCTGCACCGCGGTCCTGACCGGTTGCCGGCCATCTACTTGTTGCGGTTCCGGTTTGAAGTGCAGCACGAGATCAACGCAAAACAGGCCGTCGCGCTGATGAATGCCCAACGTGTGGCTATCGGGGTAAAGCAGGCTCAGGCGGCGACGCACATTGGCCAGCCCAATGCCCGAGGCACCGTCTTTGGCCTGAGTGGGTGTGGAGCTTATTTTATTCTCAACCCGAAACGTCAACTGATCGGAATAGACGTCGAGTTGCACCCGAATGGTGGGATCGGTGATGAGTCCGATGCCATGTTTGTAGGCGTTTTCCACAAACGGAATCAGCAACATGGGTTCGATAAAACCGCCGGGCAGATGCTCCGGCAGTTGTAAATCGAGGCGCACGTCCTCACCAAACCGGAGTTGTTGCAACTCGATGTAACTGTGCAGGTACTTCACTTCTTTGCTCAGAGCCACTTTGGCGTCGTCCGACTCGTAGAGCATATACCGCAGCAAATCCGACAGGTTGATAATGACCGGCTCCACGAGGTCCGATTTCTTTCGGTTGAGCGAAACCAGGCTGTTGAGCACGTTGAACATGAAGTGCGGGCTGATTTGCGAACGCAAAAAGTTCAATTCGGCTTTCAACCGGGAGTTTTCAAGTTCTTTGCGCTGACGCTCGTCTTCAATGTAATCGCTCAGAATCCGAAAACTGGTGCTGACGGCGAACAGAAAAATAATAGGAAACACCGTATAAATGCTGATGCGCAGGTTGGTCGATTCAGGAAACAGCAGCGTTTTGGCCATCACCGCGTGAAGAATCAGAAAGGCGGTAATGGACAGCACGGCTGAAACCACGTACCAGCCCACGCCTTCGCGTTTCAATACTTTGGGAATCAGCACGTAGGCATTGAGGTAAAACAGCGGGATATCCAGCAGGTTGATGAGAATAATGTATTCGTCAAAAAAGGGGGTACGCGGCGGACGCGACGAGGATTGCGGCGAGCGCAGCAGGAAGGGCAGCGCCAGAAAGAAGCCCCAGAACGCCAGGTGAAACAGCACCTGCAAGGGTTTGGAAACAACGATTTTACGGTAGTTCGACACGGGTTAACAGAAATGGGGATACAAGAATAAAGCAACCGTTTTTTCTGCAAAAACCCAAATCGGCCAACCCCATAAATCGCGCGAGCAAGGCTGAGAATGAAGCGACAACGTTGAGTTAAGTTGAAATTTGAAAATTCATTTAACTCTCCATTTTAATACTGTGAGCAGCAATTCCCACTTTGGAAGTTGTAAGTCTCTGATTATCAACACAAATTAAATTGTATTATTCCGTGTTTTTCTAATTGCTTGATTGTTAAGTAATTACGAAGCATTTTTCAATTTTCAAGGCACTGATAATCAAGCAA
>JAJAZB010000087.1 GCA_026785975.1 Cytophagaceae bacterium
AACCTGGATTTGCACCCCTCTCCACCGGAGAGGGGCCGGGGGTGAGGCTAAGCGAAAGTCCTACTCTAAAATATCCTGAAAATAATATGCCAGCGGAATGAATACCGTAGCCGATAGGTTACCGGAAGTCCTTTCCCAGGATGGGGTTCTGATTCTACAACGTGGGTGCGTATAGACCCCTCAGAGTAAATACAGGGGGTTGGAACGTGTTTTTGAGATTAAAAAATATCCGCACGGCGGACTGCATTTTTTCCAACTCTTCAAACAAGTACAACCATGTCGAACAACGGGAGAATTTTTCTGGGTGTAGTAACGGCGGCTGCCGTAGGTGCTGTAGTAGGGCTACTTTTTGCCCCCGAAGATGGCGACAAGACGCGCAATAAATTGCGCAAAGGCACCAATAACCTCGCTGATGAACTGCTCAATGCCCTGCAACGTGGCAAAGAACAATACGAAACCATCAAGGACAGCGTAAAAGACAAGGCTAGCGAACTGAGAGGCCGCGCCGAATCGAAGTATGATGACCTCAAGGAGCAAGCCAATGATGCTAAGGACCAAGCTCAAGGCGAATACCAGGCGGGCAAAGGTCGGGTAAAAGACCAAATGTAATTGGTTTTGAACCTCAATGTTTCTCAAAAAAACCTATAAGGAATTGCCTTATAGGTTTTTTTTCAACCAGTCTAAAATTCTCAGTGTCATGGACTTGCAGGATGTGAAATCGAGGGCGGAGGACTTTTACGAGCACGTAACCAACTACCTTGAAGCCCGCTACAACCTGGCGGTGCTGGAGACGTCCGATAAACTGACCAACGTGCTGTCGTCGGTAGCGGCGGGACTCATTGTGGGTGTGGTGGGGTTGATTGGGCTGTTGTTTGCCAGTGTTGGCATTGCGTTATGGATCGGCCAGAGTACCGACAACAACGCGGCCGGATTCTTTTGGGTAGCCTTTTTCTACGCCGTTGTCGGCGCGGTTGTCTACGCGGTACGCAACAAAGTCATTAAGATTCCGGTGATGAATGCACTGGTCAAGAAATTCTATCATGGAACCAAAAATTGAATCCACTGACGATCTGCGTGCCGAACGCGCCCGCCTGCAAAACCAGGTTCAACTCGCTAAGGCCGGGTTTAAATCTGATTTAGGCCTACTGAAAACGAACGAATCGGCTACCTCACCGGCACTAAAAACGGCGGGTCTGATCGGTAGTTTTCTATTTAACAATAACAAAATCCCGGGTAATAATTTCGTGGCCAATGGGGTTCGCACGGGTGTTTTCGGCCTGTTGTCGAGTACCGTGTTGCGGCGGTTGCCCTTACCACTCCGGTTTGCGGCTCCGTATGTTATTCGCGGGGTGGCCAACAGTGCCGCCACCAGTAAAGCCGTCGACAAAGGCCGGGACGTGCTGATTAATTTCCTGACCTGGGTAAAGAAAAAAACGGCCGACCCGCCCACGAAAAAGTATTGAGAGTCAGGTAGGTTTTAAAATTAAAGCCCACAAATTGCGCGGATGAAGGCAGCGTCGAACTGCACTTTTCCGGCAATCTGTGGGCTTCGCTTTTTTTAAAGCGACCGTTCAATGCAATGGGATCCTGGCCGTCTGTAGCCAGAACTGATTGAGCGACTGCACGACGTCGAGCAAATCTTCAAAACTGGAAGGTTTGGTAATGAAGCAGTTGGCCCCGGAGGAGTACGTTTCGATAATGTCGTGATCTAATTTTGACGTTGTCAGAATTATCACCGGAATGCTCTTTAATTTCGGGTGCTCCTTGATCTCGCGCAGAGCCTCCCGCCCATCTTTCCGGGGCATATTGAGGTCGAGTAAAATCAGATCGGGGAGTAAATGGGCGGACGCGTGGTAGAATCCCTGGTGAAGAAGGTAATCGATCAATTCGGCACCATCTTCCACAAAATAAAGAGGGTTGCTGAGTTGACAATCTTCAAAGGCCGACTTCAGAAGGTAGCGATCATCGGCGTCATCATCGGCAATCAAAATGCTGTGCGTCATTCCGTTAGGCGGGTTGTTCAGGTGATCTGACTGGTAAATAGACGTTGAAAGTAGCACCCTCGCCCGGCTTCCCCTGGGCTTCGATAAAGCCACCGTGGTTGGTGACGACGCGTTTGCAAATGGCCAACCCGATGCCGGTTCCCGTGAATTCGGAACGACCGTGCAGGCGCTGGAAAATAACAAAGATTTTTTCGACGTACTGCGGCTCAAAGCCGATGCCGTTATCGATAACGGATATCCGGTGGCAGGTAGTATTTATCCGCCGTCCACTGGAATCGGGGGGTACCTCGTTGCCGCTCAGCAGGGCGTATTCAACCCGGATCCGGGGTCGTAAGTCGGTTCGGCTAAACTTGAGCGCATTGCCAAGCAGGTTTTGGAACAATTGCCGCATCTGAGTGGGGTACCCGTTGAGGGTAGGCAAGCATGCCACGCGCAGGTCGGCTTTGCTGTTCTGAATCGACTCGGACAGGTCGCTGATGACCTCGGTCAGCACCTGGTTTAGATCCGTGGGTACCTGATCGTCGAGGGGCCGAACCAGCCGGGAGAAGCCCAGCAAATCGTCGATGAGTTTCTGCATTCGGGCGGCGGCACTTTCAATTTTATCCAATAATTCGCGCCCTTCGTCGTCGAGACCCGTGCGATGGCGCAGCACGAGTTTATTGCCAAACGCCCGAATTTTGCGCAGCGGCTCCTGTAAATCGTGCGAGGCCACGTAGGCAAACTGCTCCAGTTCGGCGTTGGAGCGGTTGAGCACCTCGACTTTTTGTTCCAGTTCCTTCTTTGCTTCCAATCGTCGGCGCAATTCCTGATTGATGACCAGAAATGAGGCACTCAGCAAAATTAACGCGATCGCCGCCAGTGCCAGCAAGTAGTAGGGGGTGAGGCGGGCGGTGTCGGTTTTTGACAAATTTTGATAGCGGAGTAGCTCCAATTCCTCGCTTCGGATCAGGGCCGCTTTGTTGCGCAAACTATCCATGATGAGTTTACCCAGATTCAAAGCAGACAGCATACTACCTTTGCCGTTCGAAACCCGCGAGGTATCATAAAGAATGCCGCGGTTTAAGGTTTCGTACCGGTGCTCGATCTGTCCCCACAGGGTGTCGATGTGCGCATTCTGAACGGGGCTATCGCTCGTCAGCGTATCCAGCGATTCGTAAGCGCGCTCAACCCGAGGGTACGACGCATGAAAGGGTGCCAGGAATTTGGGATCGTGCGTGACCAGAAAGCCGCGCTGGCTGGTTTCTGCATCTTTCACCAGCGAAACGACTTCCTCCAGTTTGAGTAGCACCTGGTAGGTATGATCAACCCGATCCGACTCGGACATCAACGAATGAAATTGTCGGAACGCCAGCAACGTAAGCCCCACCAAAATCCCAATGGCAACGACAAAGGTTAAACGAAGAAAGAGCAGCGAGTACTTCATTCAAGATTTGGCAGGTATCAAAAGGGTTAGGCAAAGCGATTGCATGGAACAAAGAACCAACCACAAAGGGATTAAAACCCGAAACGGTTAGAACTTTCCCCGGTGTGTAGAACTATTTTCCCGACTCGTGATAGGCTTATCACGAAGTAGTTCGTAAATTCAATCAATTTTAAGAAAATTCCCGCCAATTTGCCCGGAAAAATTTTCAGGTAGAGCGAACTGTTTATCAGCAGTTTGGGGATAAATGCCCCAATTGAAAGCGACATCGGCGGTTGTAGAAAATTTGTCCCACTATGTTGTGGCTTGTGAATTGGAACGTAGAAGATTAACCCTAAAAGTGTTCCCGTTATGTTGCACCAGACCCAGACCCAGAAACAAACCCTGAAGTTTTCCCCTTTGCAAATACAAATGCTCAACCTGCTTCAGCTCTCGACGCTGGAACTGGAGCAGCGAATCAAAGATGAACTCGAAGAAAACCCGGTGCTGGAAGAAGGCAAAGAAGCCGAAGAAAGTACGTCTGATTCCGAGAATGAGGAGAGCGACGATTCCGGCGAAACAACAAGCGAGGTAGACAGTGAGCGCGACGAGGTAAGCCCCAGCGAAGATTACCGCGACTGGGACGAGTTTGCCGACGACGATATACCGGATTACAAAACCCGGACGAACAACTACTCCGAGGACGACGAGTTTTATTCGGCCCCCGTCGTGCAGACCCAAACCTGGCAGGAAGAAGTGAAAGACCAAGTGCGGATGCTCGATCTGGATGAGCGCCAGGCCCTCATTGCCCATTTTATTATCGATTCGCTCGACGACGATGGTTTCCTCAAGTACGACGCCGACAGCATTGCCGACGACGTGTCGTTTACCAATAATATTTTCGTTGAAACCAAAGAAATTGAGGAGGTACTGCCGCTCATCCGGCGCCTCGACCCGCCCGGTATTGCCGCCCGCGACCTCAAGGATTGTCTGCTGATGCAACTGGAGCGCAGGCGCGATACTGGCCACGATGTGGGGTTAGTCATCGACGTGGTGCGGCGTTGTATGTCCGAACTGGCCTCGCGCAATTACGAGAAAATCATGCGGGTGATGGAAATCGAACAGGAACAACTCAAGGAGGTCAT
The DNA here is from genome assembly GCA_026785975.1 of Cytophagaceae bacterium. Taxonomy (GTDB): domain Bacteria; phylum Bacteroidota; class Bacteroidia; order Cytophagales; family Spirosomataceae; genus JAJAZB01. Next base: position 4,548 of record JAJAZB010000087.1, read on the forward strand.
CCATCAGATCACGATGCTCAATCCCAAGCCCATTATCGGGCAGAGCCGTCATGCCAACGTCAACGAGAATATTTTTCCGGAGTATTTGCTGCATTACACGGACGATGGCAAAATCGAGGTCACGCTCAACAACAAGAATTTCCCCGAACTGCGCCTGAGCCGGAGTTTCGCGGGTATGGCCGAAAACAGCGGGCGTGACCGCGCTACGATGCAGTTTGTCAAGAGTAAAATCAACTCGGCCCGCTGGTTTATCGATGCCCTCAAGCAGCGCGAAAATACCATGATGAATACCATGCGGGCCATCGTCAAGTTGCAGTGGGACTACTTCATCACGGGCGAAGTGCGCAAGTTGCACCCGATGATTCTCAAGGACGTCGCTGACCTGATCGGGATGGATATTTCGACGGTGAGCCGCGTGACCAGCAACAAGTACGCGCAAACGCCCTTCGGCATTATTCACCTGAAAGACCTGTTTACGGAAGGCGTTAAAAACGAAGCCGGCGACGAGGTTTCCAACCGGGAAATCCAGCAGGCCATCGTGGAAATCGTGGACGTAGAGGATAAATCGGCTCCCCTGACCGATCAGCAAATTCAGGATTTACTCGGTGGCAAAGGCTACCACGTGGCCCGCCGGACGGTAGCCAAGTACCGCGAACAACTCGATATCCCAGTCGCCAAAATGCGGCGAATCCTACTTTAAAAAAAGAATGCTGAACTTCAAAGAATGCTGAATGCTGAATTATGAATGCTGAATGATAGAATAGGGAAGACAATGAATACAGAATTTTGTCTCTCATTCAGCATTCAGCATTCAGCATTCATAATTTAAAAAAATGAGACTGCAAGCTGGTTGTACCCTTACGTTTGAAGCCCAGGCCCCCACCCCGCTGGTGCTGATGTTGCGCCCGCGCAGTGGCACCGGGCAGTGGATGGAGCGCGAAGAATACATTTCAAAACCCAACATACCGGCCACCGAGTACACCGATAGTTACGGCAACCTCTGCCAGCGCCTGGTGGTGCCCACGGGGCATTTTGAGATCCGCACGGAAGTTATCGCCGATACGACTGATACCAGCGACGTCGACGAAATGGCGCAGTACGTACCGGTCGAAAATCTACCCGACAGTGTGTTGCAGTTTCTACTGCCGAGCCGGTACTGCGAGTCGGACCGGTTGGGCAATCTGGCGCTCGACATCGTGCGAAATACCTCGGCTTCCGGCCTGCCCCGCACGGGATATATGCAAGCCGAGACGATTCGCCGCTGGATTTATGAAAAAGTACAGTACCGCTACAACACCAGCGATGCCTCGACCTCGGCGGTCACGACCGCCGAAAAACGCGTCGGCGTGTGCCGCGACTTTTCGCACCTGGGTATCGCGCTGTGTCGCAGCCTCAATATTCCGGCGCGCATGGTGGTGGGCTATCTGTACCGGCTCGACCCGATGGACCTGCACGCCTGGTTCGAGGCCTTCGTGGGCGAGCGCTGGTTTACGTTCGATGCCACCCAGGCCGTACCCAGGGGCAACCGCATCGCTGTGGCCTATGGTCGCGATGCCGCCGACGTGGCGTTGGCCACTCAATTTGGCCCGATGCAGTTGACCGAAATGAGTGTTTGGGTAAACGAAGCCCAGGAAGCGGTAGTTGGTTAATGGGTACTCGTTATTCGTTAATAAACTGATTTTTAAGTGAATAACCAGTGAACGAATAACCGATAACGAATAACAAATAACCAAAGAAGATCATGCAGCAAAAAATCCTGGTTATCGACGACGACACGGACATCTGTCTGTTGCTCAAGCGGTTTTTAACGAAAAACGGGTTTGTCGTGGAAATTGCCCACAATGGCCGCTCGGGCCTGGAGCGGCTCGACAACTTCAAACCCGACCTGGTCATGACCGATTTTCGCCTCGGCGACATCGACGGTGGTGAATTATTGGTGAAAATCAAAGAGCGTTATCCACTCGTTCCGGTGCTGATCATCACGGGGTATTCCGACATCAAGGTAGCCATCAACGTGATGAAGCAAGGGGCGTTCGACTACATCACGAAGCCGCTTTTTCCCGACGAAATTCTTCTCACCATCCGCAAGGCGCTCGACAGCGTAAGCAGTGAAGAGCCTCGAAGCACCAACAGCAGTAGCGGAAATACCCTCAGCACCAGCGGCCTCGAAACCGTTGCGCAGGCCGAGGTACGCCGCGCCCGGCCGGCCATCCAGACGGGCTACGTGTACGGTAGCAGCGGGGAATCGAAGGCGCTCTTCCGGCAAATCGACTTAGTGGCTCCGACCAATTACAGCGTGATTATTTACGGAGAAAGTGGCTCGGGCAAGGAGGCCATCGCGCACGAAATCCACAAACGCAGCAAACGCGCCGACCAGCCCTTTGTGCCCATGGACTGTGGTGCCATTTCCAAAGAACTGGCGGGGAGTGAGTTGTTTGGGCACGAAAAAGGCTCCTTCACCGGGGCCATGAATCAGAAAATCGGGCACTTCGAACTGGCCAACGGCGGTACCCTGTTTCTGGACGAAGTGGGCAACCTGCCGTATGAAGTGCAGGTGTCGTTGCTGCGCGTGGTGCAGGAGCGTAGGGTGAAGCGCATCGGTGGGAATAAGGAAATTGCCCTCGACGTGCGCATCATCGTGGCTGCCAACGAGCGCCTCTCCGAACAAGCCAAAAAAGGTAAATTCCGGGAAGACCTTTACCACCGGTTCAATGAATTCAGCATCGAAGTACCACCACTGCGCGAACGTAAGGCCGATTTGCTCACGTTTGCTCAGCATTTTCTGGATACGACCAATGCCGAATTAGATAAAACCGTCAAGGGTTTTTCGGAAGATGTTCTGGAGCATTTTCTCAACTATCCCTGGCCCGGCAACCTCCGTGAACTCAAGAACGTTATCAAGCGCTCTACGCTCCTAACCGACAGCGAATACATCGAATCGAAATCGCTGCCTTTTGAAATCTCCAATTACGCCAAACTCCTTTTCCTGGAACCCGTAACGACGACTTCTCCGCCGATGGAGGAACCCATCCTGGCCAACAACAGCACCACCGCCGGAACCGGAACTCTGGCGGCCAGCAAGCAACCCAGCCTGAAAACCGCCGCACTCGATGCCGAATACGAGATGATTCTGAAAGTACTGCGTCAGGTCAATTTCAACAAAAGCAAAGCCGCGCGCCTGCTCGACATCGACCGCAAAACGCTCTACAACAAGATGAAGAATTATAACCTGTAATTCATTCATTGAAAAAAAGCCCATGACCCCACCTTCATCCGAATCGGGCTTGAACCTGGAACCAGTCGGGACGCCACCGGGCGCTTTTTCGGAAACCCCGCTGCTGGGGGCGCGGGAAAGTGTACACTTCATCCGGCGGCTCATGCACCTGGCTCCCGACATCGTGTACGTGTACGACTACCGAACCCAGAAACTCCTCTACGTCAACCACCGCCTTACCGACGTACTCGGCTACACCGAGGCCGATCTGCCCGCGCTAAATTATTCGCTGGTCAACCTGGTCATCGCCCCCGATCCGCAACAACTTGGTGCCTACCTCGACCAGCGCTTTGCCGACGCCGACGAAACCGTCGAATATGAATTTACGGTGCGGCACAAAGACGGCTCGCCGCGCGTGATGCGCACCCGAGGCAGCGTGCTCCGGCGCGACGAAACGGGCCAGCCCGCCGAAGTGATGGGCATTTCGGAAGACGTCACCGCCGAGCATCGCTCGCTCGCCGCCCGCCGCCGCAGCGCAGCCCAACTCAACGAATCGCAGCGGCTGTTTCACTACGGCAGTTGGGATTGGAAGGTGAGCGAAGAGCGGGTTTGCTACTCCGACGAATTGTTCCGCATTTTTGGCTATGACCCGGCGGAGTTTCCTGATGGTTTCGCGCCCCGGAATTTTTACCTGCAACACGTGCCGGAGGCGGAGCGCGAGGCGATGAACGAGCAGGTTTGGGGGGCCATCGACGCCGGTAAATCCTACGAAGTTGAGCATAACCTCCTGGCCCGCGACGGCACCCACAAGCGCCTGCGTCTGCGGGGTTCGTTGTTTTTCGACGAAACGGGCACGCTCACGGAAATTCACGGAACTGCCGCCGACATCACCGCCTCCTACGAAGCCGCCCAACACCTGCGCGAAAGTGAGGCGTTGCGCAACGACACCGAGCGGTTTTTTGGGTACGGCAGTTGGGTTTGGGACCTGGCCGACCCGCAAAATACCTACTGGTCGGAGGGCAATATCCGGCTGTTTGGCTACCAACCCCACGAGGTACCCGGTGGCCGCACCACCATTGAGTTTTTCCTCCGGCATGTCCACCCCGACGACCGGGAGCGCATCATCGATACCGCCCGGCAGGCCGTTGAGCGGCACGAGGACAACTTAACCCAGGAATACCGGGCCATCACCCGGACGGGCGATGTGCGGTATTTTCTGCGCCGCGCCCGGCTTGTTTACGACGAACACGGCCAGCCCCTGCGCTTCATGGGCCAGACCGCCGACGTGACCGACGAGCGCCAACTGGCCGAGGCCCTGCGCCAGAGCGAACGCCTCAACCGCCGCCTCAACGAACTTTCGCCTGATTTCATCAGCCTGTACGACGTGAAAACTTCCCGCAACCGCTACATCGGGCGGCACTTGCGGGAGGTGCTGGGGTATTCGGAAAAAGAGGTCGGGAAACACGGTGGAAACTTGTTTTTTGCCATCGAAGGCGAGGAAGATTGGGCGCTGGTGCGCGATTTCTCGGCAAAAATTGCCTCCCTGCACGACTACGATTACCTCACGTACAAAGTACGTATGCGGGCTAAAGACGGGCGGCGCGTGGTGATTCAGAGCCGCAGCACGGTGTTCCGGCGCGGCGAGGAAGGGCAGGTGGCTGAACTGATGGCAGTTACCCAGGACGTCACCGAGGCCGAAACCCAGGCCGAGGCCCTGCGCCAGAGCGAAGCCTTCAACCGGCGGTTACTCGAACTCTCGCCCGACGTCATTGGCCTGTACGATTTGCCAACCCGACGTTCCCGCTACGTGAGCGATCACACCTTGCCGGAGTGGTTTGGCTACACGCCCGAAGAGGTGGAGGCACTGGGTGGAAACCTGCTCGGGCAGTTCTGGACTGAGGCGGATAAGGCGCAGTTTGATGCCGGTTTTGCGCAGTCGCTCCGGACGATAGCCGAAGGCGAATTGATTTCGTTTTTGATGAATATGCGGCGAAAAGATGGTACCCTGCTGGTGTTGTTTGTGCGGGTGAGCGTCATTCGGTGCGACGACGAAGGCCGTCCGCTCGAATTGATGTCGATTTATCAGAACGTTACCGAGCGCGAGCACCTGCTCGATCAACTCCAGCGCAACGAAGCCCTGCTTTCGCAGACCGAAGAATCGCTGTTGTTTGGCAGTTGGGAATGGGACGTGCCCACGGGGCAAATCACCTGGTCGGCGGGCCTATGGCGGATTTTCGGTTATGATGATCGCGAAGGATCGCACCCGGTGACGACGGACGTGCTTTTCGGCCACCTCCACCCCGACGACCAGGCGATGATCGAGGCCGTCAACCGAAAAGCTCTGGCCGAGCCCGAACCGTTCGGATTTGAATACCGCATCACCGACGCTCACGGGCAGGCGCGGGTGCTGGCCGGGCGCGGCGTGCCGCTCTTCGACGGGCAGGGGCGGTTTGCCCGACTGGTGGGCACTACCCACGATATTACCGCCGAGAAAAAGGCCAGCGACCTGCTCAGGAAACAAGAGTTACTCCTGCGGGAAGCTGAATCGCTGCTCCGGTTTGGTAGCTGGGAATGGAACGTGCCCGGCGGGGAAGTCATCTGGTCGGAGGGCATGTACGCTGTGTTTGGCTACGGCCCCGACAACCGCCCCAACCCCATGACCATCGGCGTACTGGCCGGGCACCTGCACCCCGATGACGCCGGAGAAAATACCAGGGT
>JAJAZB010000088.1 GCA_026785975.1 Cytophagaceae bacterium
GCCGCAACTTTGCAGGGTACCGAACAGAAGAGCTTGTTGGGGCGTCCCTCGAAGCGGGTGCCGCATTGCGGGCAAATTTTGGGGGTATTCATGAGTTTGAAAAATTAAGTATTAACAAAAGAAAAAAGAGGAGTTGCCATTTGTGCCATTTGTGCCATTTGCCATTTCAATGTAGGATGAGCAAATGGTAAGAATGGCAAATGGCGCAAATGGCAAATGGCAAGTTGATTAAGGTTTGAAGTAGTGCCCATGTTTGAGTTTACTGAGTTGTCCCAATTTCTGGAGGCGATGCAGGAAGTTGGCGACGTTCCGTTTGCTCATCCCTAAACCGGTTCCGACCTGATCCGCCTCAGCCCGCTGGAATTGAACGGGAAGTCTGTCTCGAAACGTGGCTATAAAAGCCGGAGCTTGGGTATCGGCGGTGCGGGGAAATGTTTCAGCCACTTGAAGTGCGTGTTCGAGCAAAACTTCCGCGAGCGACAGGGCTGTATTAAAATCGGTTTCCGAACAAAAAACCGTTTGGGGTGATTGATTTTGCTGAAAGGCGCGCAATAGCGACAGAATCAATGCGATTCGGTACGCACTCATACCAAGCCGGAATACGGTACTGGCCGCTTCATTACCTTCCAATTTCACCTGATTCATCAGCCAGGTATTTAGAGTCTCATTAAAACGCGTCCACTGCTCAGGTTGAAGGGCAAACTGAATAGCTTGACCCTCATACCATTGTGCGAGGTCAAGTACGAATTGAGACAATTGCTCGAAGTGTTCATCCAGGGGTAATTTACCATGACCGGGTGAGACGTCCCGCCAAATTGGCTCGGTCTGGTAGGTGTAGAACAAAAACCGGCTGAACAAGCCATTCCCGGTGTTGGCGATGAGACCCCGTACCTGACCGGGTGTACCCGATAAAACAACCGAAAGCGCCGGTCGCTTCATTTCGTAGCGCTCGCCAGATTTACGGGCGTAGCTCGTGCTCTCGTGGTGGAAGGCTTTGCGTAGTAAGTCGGAGAAGTTGCCCCAATCCTGAGATAATGCCCCAGATAGCGTATCGGCCTCGGTTTCACAGATTATCCCCCACTCCCCATTCTCAAACAAGTTTTTAATCAACGCCGCTGCCGAACTATTACCGGGTAAGAAAACGGTTTGGTAAGGCGGTGTCGGTTCTGGAACGTAAGCCGCAGTTTTGTTTCGGTGGGCTTCCTGCTCGGCCACTTGATGGAGTTGTTGTCGTTGCAAACTGAACTCAACCCGACTCTGGTGGTAAGTGCTGGCTAATTGGCGGGCGTACGTCAGACATCCTTTTCCACTGGCGGGTGGGGCCACCACCAGCACGAACAAATTTCCGCTGATATTGCGCCCATCGTAGACCCCTTTTACCGTCGGAAAGCAGCCGCTAAGAACACCAAGTGCGGAAATCAGTCGCGATCAGAAGTGAAGGCTTGCACACCCAATTTCAAAAGGGTGGGTAAATCCTGATAGACCGAAGCTGGAAAAGTCGGCGATTTAGAAATCAGTTCTGTTACCGCTTCCATCATTGGAGCCGCACAATTCGGCTTGTGGCCCGAAACACGATTCGTATTCTTAGCCAAGATTGGTTGAAAGCTCATGTTGGCTGGCGAAGGTCAATAGTATGCGTAGCCATATTCTTACCTGACCCTTTTAAAATCAAATTCAAATGCACTCCTTCTATTTCGGGATCACGATCTTGCAATCGTTTCACCTCCGCCCTAATCCGATCAGAAAGCAATAAATCCGGATGCGATTTGAGCGTCTCTATTGAATCATAGAGTTGGCTTAATTCCTGGTTCTTTTTATGCAGTATGACGGGATCGGCCTTACCCCAACTGGCATAAAATTCTGCCGCATTTTTTAGGCTATTGAAATGGTCATCGAGGGAGATGATCGCTTGGATAGTAGTCATCGTAGCCCTCCTTTCTTCCGGCGCGGGCGCTGGACGTGTTGATGGGCATCAGAAATACGTTGAGGGCGGGTACCTCGTCTGTTAGAGAGCATCCATTCGCGCAGCTCTAACTCGGAAAATACGAGCTTTCCCATCGGTTTATGGCTCGGCAGCTCTCCCCGGTGCACCAAGTTATAAACGGTTTGTGCTGCAAGGCCCGTTACCTCGACGGCTAATTTTACGCCTCCAATCCGATCATGCGGAGTCGGATGTTCAGGTCTTTGTTGTTCGGATTGCCGCAGCATCTCCTCCATTTCTTCACGCACGAGAATCCGTATGGATTCAACAAAGGTGGAATAAGCGGCACTGACTGAAGTTGTCATTGGGAGAAACATTTAGAGTTTACTTTTTTGCCCGAAATATTCGCCTACCCCAAAAATCACTTCCCCACCTTTCCCCACTTGTAAGTAAATTATATTTTTAACCTCTTACTTTTCTCTAATCATTTTACGAAAAAAAAAATAGGCTAAGTATAGTCAGATACTCAAAGAATCTGTATGCAAATTGTATGCAAATAAAAAAGCCAGTTACGTTTTTAAAACGTAACTGGCTGATTATCAAGTGGGCCCTGCAGGACTTGAACCTGCGACCAATTGATTATGAGTCAACTGCTCTAACCACTGAGCTAAGGGCCCTTCGGCGGCACTTTTTGCCGAATCATCCCGCAAGTTTAGGCATTTATCGCGTTGTAGTCAAACTACGTTAAACGCCACTGCCCCGTTTGGCTCTAAGTCCCGAAAACTAAATTTCAGCAACGAAAATGCGTAAACCACTCATGATCAGCCTCATCGTGCTCCTGGCAACGATGACTACCTTCGCCCAAAACGGGCGCAACGCCACGCCCGAACAACGGGCCGACCGGCAAACTCAGCAACTCAGCAAAACACTCGCCCTGAGCAAAGAACAAACGGAGCAGGTGTACACCCTCAACCTGGATCGCGCCAAACAGGCCACCGAATTCCGCACCCGTACCGAGCGGCCCGACGTACAGAAAATGCGCGCCTCGCAAACGGCGTACGAAGCCAAACTTAAGCCGATCCTTTCGGCTGAACAGTGGACGAGCTACGAGAAATTCCGGGAAGACCGGAAAGACAAAGTAAAGACCCACCGCAAATCCCGGCTAAACGACGCCAGGTAAAGCGCACCATCACACTGTCCGGTAGGTTTTCCTGACGGGCCGTGTTGTTTTTAGGGCTATCTTTGGCCGAAAATCAGCCGCTGCCTTGAACAAAAAGAAAGTCATCAACGACCCCGTTTACGGCTTCATCACCATCCCCAACGAGTTGCTGTTCGACCTCATCGAACACCCCTACTTTCAGCGGCTGCGGCGCATCAGGCAGTTGGGCATGGCCGAGTACGTGTACCCCGGCGCGCTGCACACGCGCTTTCACCACGCCCTCGGGGCCATGCACCTGATGGGCGAAGTCATCGCCAGTTTACGGAGCAAAGGCCACGAAATTTCCGACGCTGAATGCCAGGCCGCCCAAATTGCCATCCTGCTCCACGATGTGGGCCACGGGCCGTTTTCGCACGTGCTCGAAGATACGTTGCTCCACCACGTACCCCACGAGCAGATTTCGCTGCTGTTGATGCAGGACCTCAATCGGCAGTTCGACGGGCGGCTCGATTTGGCCATTCAGATGTTTTCGGGGCAGTACGAGCGGAAGTTTTTCCACCAGTTGATTTCAAGCCAACTCGACATCGACCGCCTCGATTACCTCAACCGCGATTGTTTTTTTACGGGCGTCAGCGAGGGAAGCATCGGCTCGGAACGGATTATCAAAATGCTCGATATTTTTGATAATCAATTGGTTGTCGAGCAAAAAGGCGTGTACAGCATCGAGAACTTCCTCACCGCCCGGCGGCTGATGTACTGGCAGGTGTACCTGCACAAAACCAGCATTTGCGCCGAAACCATGCTCGTGCAAACCATCCGGCGCGCCCGCGAGTTGCAGCAGCAAGGCCAACCGGTCTACACGACGCCCGCACTGGAATTGTTTCTGGAAAATGAAGTGCGTTTCGACGATTTTCGGGACGAGGCCCGCTACCTGACGGCGTTCACGCAACTCGACGACTACGATTTGTGGGCCGCCATCAAGCAGTGGATGTACCACCCGGATAAGATTTTATCGGGAATCAGCCGGATGCTGCTCGAACGCAAGTTGTTCAAAATCGTTTTCTCCAATCATCCCATCGAAACCTCGGTGCTCGCACTGCTCCGGCGTGAGTTGCGCGGCAAGCCGGGCGTCACGGATGCCGATGTCAATTATTTGCTCGTTGAGGGATCAACGACCAACGCCGCCTACGTGTCGAATCGGCAGAACATCTGCATTCTGACCAAAGATCGCCGGGTTATCGACATTGCCGAGGCTTCTGATTTGCCGACTATCCAGGCATTGAGCAAGATTGTCCGCAAATACTACGTTTGTTGGGCCAAAAATGTATATTTGCCACTTTAACCAACCGTAAATGCCGGTTTTGTTGGATTTTACGAAGATACATAACGCCAATACCACCCCCGCCGATTTTCTCCGGAATCAGCCTGTTGCCTGACGTATGGAATTCACCATAGCCCAAATCGCCCAGTTACTGGGCGGCATTGTTGAGGGAGAGGTCTCCCGGAAAGTAACTCGGTTAGCCAAAATTGAAGAAGGCACCGAAGGCTCGATTTCTTTCCTGTCCAATCTCAAGTACGAGCAATTCCTCTACACGACGTCGGCTTCGGCGGTCATTGTCAACCAATCCTTTGAGGCCAGAAAGTCGTTTACGCCCAGCCTGATCCGGGTTGAAAACGCGTATACAGCCTTTGCGCAACTGCTCGAAGAATACCACAAGTTGTTGTCGTTCAGCCGAATGGGCGTTGAAAAACCCTCGTACATCGGCGACAATACCAAAACCGGCGAAGGCATTTACCGGGGGGCGTTTTCGTACATTGGCCGCAATTGCACGATTGGAAAAAACGTGAAAATTTACCCCCAGGCCTACATCGGTGACAACGTGCGCCTCGGCGACAACACCGTTATTCACTCCGGGGCCAAAGTGTACGATAACTGTGTCATTGGCAGCCACTGCACGTTGTACGCCAACGCCGTGATTGGGGCCGATGGCTTTGGTTTTGCCCCGCAACCTGACGGTACGTACCGGGCAATTCCGCAACTGGGCAATGTCGTTCTGGAAGACGACGTCAGCGTGGGGGCCAACACCACCATCGACTGCGCTACGATGGGTAGCACGATCCTCCGGCAGGGGGTAAAACTGGATAATCTTATCCAGATTGCGCACAACGTCGAAATTGGCAAAAACACCGTGATTGCCGCCCAAACCGGCATTTCAGGTTCAACTAAAATCGGTGAAAACTGCGTTATCGGCGGGCAGGTCGGCATCGCGGGTCACATCACCGTAGCGAATCGGACGATCGTCACGGCCAAATGCGGGGTGTCAAAAACGATTCGCAAAGAGGGCCTCACGTTGGGCGGCAACCCAGCCACCGAAAACGGGGATTATCTGAAATCACAAGCGGTGTATCGGCGGTTGCCGCAGGTCGAAAAGCGCTTGCAGGACCTCGAAAAAGCCGTAAAAGTCATACCTTTGCCCGCTGACGAGCAGGCCGAACCCATCCGATGAATATCAAACAGCACACGATAAAAAAATCTATTTCTCTTTCTGGAGTCGGCTTACACACCGGCGTTGAGGCCACGATGACGTTTGTGCCCGCGCCCCCCAATCACGGCTACAAATTCCAACGAATCGATCTTCCCGGACAGCCCATCGTCGATGCCGACGTGGATAACGTGGTCGACCTCTCGCGGGGTACGACCATCGAACAAAACGGCGCACGCGTCAACACAGTCGAACACACCCTGGCGGCATTAGTCGGTTTACAAATCGACAATGTGTTGATTCAACTCGACGGCCCCGAACCACCCATCATGGATGGCTCCTCGATTCAGTTTGTTGACGCCCTGCAAGAAGCGGCACTGGAAGAGCAGAATGTGCTGCGGAATTATTTTGAGGTTCCCTCGGAAGTGCGCTACCGCGATCGGGAACGCGACGTGGAACTGGCCGCTCTACCTCTCAACGACTACCGTCTGACGGTGATGGTCGACTACAATTCCAAAATTCTGAGTAGCCAACACGCCACGCTCAACGACATTACGCTGTTTTCGCAGGAAATCGCCCGGAGTCGCACGTTCTGTTTTTTACACGAACTGGAGGCCCTCTACCACGCTAATCTCATCAAAGGGGGCGATTTATCGAACGCCATTGTGATTGTAGACCGGGAAATCGAAGACGGTGAACTCGACCACCTGGCCGATTTACTGGGTAAACCCAAAGTGGCCGTGCAAAAAGCGGGGATTCTGAATAACGTGGAACTGCACTACACCAACGAACCCGCCCGTCACAAACTCCTCGACATAGTGGGCGATCTGGCGCTGGTGGGTCGGCCCTTGAAAGCCCAGATCCTCGCCGCCCGGCCCGGTCACGCCGCCAACATCGGCTTTGCGCGGAAGATCAAGAAAATGATGGTCGACTCGCACAAGAGCAGCATCCCGCAATACGACCCCAAAGTTCCGCCCGTACTCGACATCAAGCAGATTGCCAATCTGTTGCCCCACCGGTACCCGTTTCAGATGATCGACAAAATCACCTACCTCGATTCGGGGAGTGTAATTGGCGTTAAAAACGTAACGATAAACGAGCCGTATTTTACGGGCCACTTTCCCAACAACCCCGTCATGCCCGGTGTCATGCAAATCGAGGCCATGGCCCAAACGGGCGGCATTCTGGTGTTGAGCAGCGTACCCGATCCCGAAAACTACTGGCCCTACCTGGCCGTGATTGAGAATTGCCGTTTCCGTAAAAACGTCATCCCCGGTGACACCGTCATCTTCCGTTGCGAACTGGTTAGTCCCATCAAACGCGGCATCGCCAAAATGCACGGTACGGCTCACGTGGCGGGTCAGTTGGTGTGCGAGGCGGATATGACAGCCAGTTTGGTTCGGAAAAAATGAGCCTTTAATTTGAGAATTTGAAAATTTGAAAATGGGCTGACGCATCGCATCTGATCGATTGTATTCATTTTCAAATTTTCAAATTAGCACATTCTCAAATTAGTAAATTGATCGAATGATTCAACCCCTCGCATACGTACACCCCGATGCCCGAATCGCTCCGAATGTCGTGATCGAGCCGTTCGCGGTTATTCATAAAAACGTGGAAATTGGCGAAGGCACCTACATTGGCTCCAGCGTCACGGTGTTTGAAGGGGCCAGGATTGGCAAAAATTGCCGTATTTTTCCCGGTGCTTCGATTTCGGCGGTGCCCCAGGACCTCAAGTTCAGGGGGGAAGAAACCCTCACCATTATCGGCGACAACACAACCATCCGCGAGTTTGTCACGCTCAACAAAGGCACGGTGGCGGCCGGTAAAACTGTCGTTGGTTCCAATTGCCTGATTATGGCTTATGTACACGTCGCCCACGATTGCGTGATTGGCGATAATGTGGTTCTGGTCAATTCAGTGCAATTGGCCGGGCACATCGAAATCGGCGATTGGGCCTTCGTGGGCGGTACCAGCGCGGTTCATCAGTTTTCAAAAATCGGAGCGCACGCCATGATCGCGGGCGGCTCGCGGGTTACCAAAGACGTGCCGCCCTTCACCAAAGCGGGCCGTGAACCCCTTTGCTACGTGGGCCTCAACTCGATTGGATTGCGGCGAAGAGGATTTACGAATGAGCAAATTGCCGAAATTCAGGAAATCTACCGGTACGTCTACCTCCGGGGTTTCAACAACAGCGAAGCACTCAACCGCATCGAAATCGAACTCCCCGCCTCCGCCGAGCGCGACGAAATCGTCAACTTCATCCGCACCTCCGAGCGCGGCATCATGAAAGCCCCCGGCAAAGCGGGGATGATGGAATAATTTCCAACGCTGAATGCTGAATTATGAATGCGGTCCGCCGCGCGGCTGAATGGAAAAGCAAAATTCCTGCACTCGTTGCTTCATCTGTATTTTCATTCAGCATTCAGCACTCATAATTCAGCATTCAATTTGCGCCTCTCGCTCCAAAATATTGGTAAAAAATTTGATCGGGAGTGGATTTTCCGAAACCTCACGCTGGATCTGCGGGCGGGTCAGCGACTGGCGGTGACGGGGCCAAACGGCAGCGGGAAATCGACTCTGTTGCAGGTACTCAGTGGCGCGGTTCCCACGAATGAAGGAATCCTCACGCATTTTTTAGCCGAAATTCCCCTCGAAGCCGACGTCGTGTACCGGCAGGTTGCCCTGGCCGCGCCCTACCTCGAACTTATCGAAGAATTCACGCTCGATGAATTACTGCGTTTTCACATCCGCTTCAAACCCTTACGCAAGGGGCTTTCCGTCGATCAATTCGCTGATTTACTTGAACTTAGCCATGCCCGTCAGAAACCCATCCGGTATTTTTCGTCGGGCATGAAGCAACGGGTCAAACTGGGCCTGGCGCTCTACTCGGAAGCCCGCCTCGTGTTGCTCGACGAACCGACGGCCAACCTGGACCGTCGCGGAGTTGCCTGGTACCAGCACCACGTGCAGCAACTCCCCGCCGACGTACTCCTGCTGATTGCCTCTAACCAGCCCGAGGAATACGCGTTTTGCCCCGAAATCCTCAATATTCCCGACTACAAACCGGTGCGGTTTTAGGTCGAATTGCGGTTCGGGGTAGCTGCGAACTTCAGTTGGGAACGCCCAGTTCGTAGAAGTGCAGCGGAACGCAATGATTGAGTTATTATTCCCTTTCGGGTGATACCCTTGCTCCGTAGCGTAGGGTTTATACCGCCGACGCGCAGTCCCTAAGCTACGGAGCAAGGTGCTGATTTTCAGGTTTTTATAAATATATATTCTTTCACCCGAAGGGGAATAACTCCTACTCAAACGGTACGCGTGGTTACATTCAATCGCAGCGGCGAACCGTAACCAATAACCTGCTAACTTAGTAACGATGACCTAAAGAAGGTTTGGGGTAATTTTCGTAGTTTACGGGAAAAATTCGTTTCCATGCGAAGGCTTACTTTTCTACTGTGCCTGCTCTTTCCTCTGTGCTTACTGGCTGCCGAGCCGGGGGTGCGTTTTGTGCGTAACGAAGGTCAATGGGAACCGGCGGTGCGTTTTCGGGCCGACATTCCCGGTGGTTTTCTTCTCCTCAAAGAACACGGCCTGCAATACATTTTTTACGATGCCGAAACCCTCGCCGCCCGGCACGACGGCAAACAAGTCAGTGGACCCTTACGCGCCCACGGCGTCGAGGTGGTACTGGAAGGAGCCAGCCCGAACGTTCGCCTTGAGGGAGTTCAGCCCGATGAGGTCGGGCGATCCTATTTTTTGGGCGACCGCCAAGCCTCTGGCGTTCAGGCTTTTGGCGAAATTTGGTACCGGAATATTTATCCAGGCGTTGATTTACGGCTCTACACCTACCAGAACACGACGCTCAAGTACGAGTTTGTCGTGGCGCCGGGGGCCAATCCCAACGCCATCCGAATGCGCTACGACGGGGCCGACCAGTTGACGATCACGGAGAACAATCTGGTCGTAAAAACCAGCCTGGGTTCGTTCAAGGAATTGAAACCGTACAGCTACCAGGAAACGGCCAACCGGCGCACCGTCGAGGTGGAGAGCGGCTTCCGGTTGGAAGGCAACCTGGTTCGTTTCGCCCTGGCTGAAAGCTACGACGCCCGCCTGCCGCTGGTCATCGATCCGGTGCTGATCTTCTCCACGTACTCCGGCTCCGTGGCCGACAACTGGGGCCACACCGCCACCTACGACGCTGAAGGCAACCTGTACTCGGGTGGTACGTCAATGGGTACGTCGGGCTTTCCGGTGACCAATGGTGCTTTTCAACTAACCAACAATGGGGAATGGGACGTGGCTATTCTGAAATTCAGCCCCGACGGAACCAAGCTCCTCCACGCAACGTACCTGGGGGGCAATCAAACCGAAGTACCCCACAGCCTGATTGTCAATTCAAAAGGTGAATTGGTTATTTTTGGCACAACGTCTTCCGAAAATTTCCCCACCACCGCGACGGCTTACGACCGGATTTACAACGGCGGAACCCGATTAGCAGGAGCCAGTGCGCCCATAAGCTCCATGAACTACGTCAACGGCAGTGACCTTTTCGTGGCCAAACTCAGCGCCGACGGCAAGCAGTTGCTGGCCGCTACGTACCTGGGCGGGAGCGGCAACGACGGCCTGAATCTGACGCAATCGCTGGCCATTCAAAACTACGGCGACCCGTACCGGGGCGAGGTGATGACCGACGCGACCGACCGGGTTTTTATCGCCTCTGTCACGTCGTCCGGCAATTTTCCCTTAGTCAAAGCCAGCCAGTCGCAGCGCCGGGGCGACTACGACGCGGTGGTGCTGCGGCTCAGTGCCGACCTTTCCGCGTTGGAATGGAGTACCCTGCTTGGGGGCCGGGGCTTCGATGCCGCCTACGGCCTCCGCGTGGCGACGTCGGGCAACGTGTACGTCTGCGGCACCACCACCAGCGACGACCTCGGCGCTACCTCTTCCGGGGCGAATCAAGGGGTTTTGAAACCTTCGCTCTCGGGTACGTCCGATGGATTTGTGGCGCGATTCAGCGCCACACCGAGCCTGTCGGCACTTTCGTACCTCGGCACCAACGACGCCGACGTAGCCCAGTTGCTGGATTTGGACAAAGATGAAAACGTGTACGTGCTGGGGCTGTCGGCGGCGGGGCGCTACCCGGTCAGCGCGGGCGTTTATCAGAATGCGGGCAGCAGTCAGTTTATCCAGGCGTTAAACAAAGACCTCACAAAATCCATTTTCTCAACCGTTGTCGGCTCCGGGCGGGGTACGCCCGATATCATCCCAACGGCGTTTCTGGTGAGTGAATGCGGCAATCTGTACCTGAGCGGTTGGGGTGGGAAAATCAATGAGAACGTGGGTAGTACCCTCAGCGCCAGCAGCAGCACCCGGGGCCTGCCCGTCACGCCGGATGCGCACCGTACCAGCACCGACGGCAATAATTTCTACCTGATGATGCTCGAAGCCGGGGCTAAATCCCTGCTCTACGCGACCTTTTTCGGGAGCACCAACACCGAGGCCGGTGACCACGTAGACGGGGGCACCTGTCGGTTCGACAAACGGGGCTTTATTTACCACGCCGCCTGCGCCTGCAATCGTCCGGGGTCGCCTTCCAATTTCAGCACCACGCCGGGAGTCTGGTCGCAGACCAACCCCAGTCCCAACTGCAACAATGCGGCCTTCAAGTTTGACATTGACCGGTTGAAAGTGAGTTTCGACGTGTATCAAGGCACCCGCAAGGATACCATCACCGGGTGTTTGCCCGTCGCGCTCCGGTTTGTCAACACCAGTGAAGGAGGTAGAACCTACCAATGGAACTTCGTTGGTCCAAACGGAAATACCGCCCAGTACACCGGCGCTGGCGAGATCCGGTATACCTTCGCTAACGCGGGCAAATACACCATCACGCTCAAGGGGACCAACCTGCTTAGTTGCCAGCGTGAGGCGACCGTCACGCGGGTTTTCGACGTGAAAGGCGACAATTTCAGTATCAGCCCGGATGTGAGCGTTTGCAGCGGCACGGCCGTTCAACTCAAGGCTGAGGGTGGTGTGACCTACCGCTGGAGTCCGGCTGAAAGCCTGACTTCCAGCACTATAGCTAATCCGATTGCCACGCCCAAAGTGAGTACGGCCTACAAAGTTCAGATCACCGACGCAACGGGTTGCCAGGGGGAACGCACGGTGAACGTGAAAATTGATGATGGTTTCAAACCGGATTTTTCCCTTGAAAAAAGCCAGGAATGCAATCAGCCGGTATCGCTGACCCTGCGCCTGAACAATCCAACGGCGGAGCGTTACATCTGGATTATGGGCAATGGCGATACGCTCCGCACCAACCAGCCGGAACCCTACCGCTACAACCGGCCCGGCTCCTACACCGTAACGTTGCAAACGACCAGCGGGGCCTGTCAGCTAACCACCGTGAAGCCCATCGAGATTGAGCCGCCGCTCACGCCACCCAACGTTGTGACGCCCAACGGCGATGGACGCAACGACGTTTTTGCACTGGGCCAACGGGGTTTGAAGGTCGAGATTTACAACCGTTGGGGTAAACTGCTCTTAAAGTCCGACGATTACGCGGATACCTGGGGCGGGGGCGTTTCGTCGGGTACGTATTACTACCTGATTACCGCGCCGAGCGGGGCCAAATGCAAAGGTTGGGTTGAGGTGTTGCAGTAGGTTGAGCCGCAAAAAACAGCGATTCTTGTACCATGAAACAAAAAGTGCCCGCTTCATTCAATTAGAAAAAGATGTTGACGAAACCCCGAAAAGTAGCTTCGCCGTCTGCCCGTCGTACCCGGCAGGCTATTCCTGATGCCCTGATTTATGAAATTATGGACGGGAAACCTTTGTACTACAAAGGTTACCGAGACGTGCTGGCTGGCAAAAAAAACCTGGAAGAGATTATGGGATCAAGCACACTGCAATGGGTAATTGCTTCTTTTTTTATGGAACTGATGATTCTCAACCTCGATCGTAAACGCTACCGGTTTGCCAGTAACGAAGCCGGGGTACACATCGACCACCGTAACAATCTTGCTCACGATGTTGCCATTTATGACCGACAAGTGCTCACTCCCGACAAGATCAATAAAAAATACGCGGACGTTCCGGCCCTCGTCGCCGTAGAAATTGACGTGCAGGCTGATTTAAGCAAGGCCACCGATTGGCAGTATATCGCCCGGAAAACCCGCAAGCTGCTCGAATTTGGTACTCAGAAAGTCATTTGGGTTTTCAGCGATTCCCGTCAGGTTATGGTTGCTGAACATCACGCCGACGCCTGGCTGACAATGGAATGGAACCGCGATATTGAATTGCTCGACGGGCAATTTTTTAACATTGGAAACTATTTAGCGGATGAAGGAATTGAAATTAGTGTAGATTGATTTTTTTCTATTCCTTCCGCACAACCTTTCGATTACCATTCTGTCACGTTGATCGTTATTTTTGTGAATCGAAGCGTCGTCGGACGACTTTTTTTCGTCGGGGACGCCCAGTCCGATGACTTAAAAAACCTCCCACTCCCCATTCAATTCAGTCAAACACTAAAAAACATCATGAAAAAAACAACCGTTTTGCTTCTCGCACTCACCCTGACCGCCTTCACCGCTCCCCGTTTCGTGCAGGCCCAAACCAGCTACCACGGCACCAAAATCAGCCCTGCCGGGGCTATTTCAACGACTGAATTGACGAAGCGCCTTTCAGCTACCGATACCCTGGTCACGAAAGTGCAGGGCACGGTCGAGTCGGTTTGCCAGGCGAAGGGCTGTTGGATGAAGGTAAAACTCGATGACGGCCAAACCATGCGGGTCACATTTAAGGACTACGGTTTTTTCGTACCCAAAGATATTACTGGTAAAACGGTCGTTTTTGAAGGAAAAGCGTTCCAAAAAGTAACCCCCGTGAAGGATTTAAAGCACTTTGCCGAAGATGCGGGCAAAAGCAAGGATGAAATTGCCCGAATCACCAAGCCGGAGAAAGCCATTGGGTTTGAAGCCGATGGCGTGGTTGTGAAATAATAAAAAAGGTTTCGACAACGCAAAAAAGCCCCTCCTGAGTAATCGGGAAGGGCTTTTTTGCTTAAAGATTTGTCACCCTGAACTGTCCCGGCATGGAATGCGAAGGGTCACCCCCGCCGCGCCACTCGCCAGCGCGTCAGCAGCAAACCCAGCGCGATCCAACTGAGTAAATAAATGACGTTTCGCGAATCGATCAGGCCCCGCCCCAACGCGCTGTACTGCACATCGAGGCCCATTTGACTCAGGTAAAAACCGGCTCCTCCCCAAAATTCCAGCCCGGCAATGGCGCTGATGCCCACGTAGAGCAGGAAACACACGAATACGCCGAGCAAAAAAGCCACAATCTGATTGTCGGTCAGCGATGAGGTAAACACGCCGATGGCGGCAAAAACCCCGCCCAGCAGCAACAGCCCCAGGTACGAACCGGCCACCTCCGCCGAGTCGATATTGCCCGCCGGATTACCCAACCGGTACACCGAAATGTAGTAAATCAGGGTTGGCAACAAGGTCAGCAAAATAAGAAACCAACAGGCCAGAAACTTCCCCAGCACCAGTTGCCAGTCGGTTAGGGGTTTGGTCAGGAGTAGTTCGAGGGTACCGCCCCGCCGCTCTTCGGCAAAAGCCCGCATGGTGATCGCCGGTACCAGAAACAGGAAAACGTAGGGCGATAAACTGAAAAGTGTACTCAATTCGGCGTAACCGTAGTTGAGTACACTCGTGTCGGGAAACACCCAAACCAGCAGGCCCATTGCCGTCAGGAAAACGCCCATCACGATGTAGCCGATGAGCGAACTCAGAAACGAACTGACTTCCTTCCAAAAAATGGCAAACATAGTTCGACGTCTGTTTTACTCAAACACTGGCCGGTCGCGCCGCATGACCGCCGCAATAATCAAAGACAGGATAAAGCCAAAAAGTAATCCAATCAACACGCTCAACAGAAAAATAGCACCAGGCGTCATCATCATGCTGGTGATTTTTTCGGCCTGCTCCATTGCCGCATCGTCCATGCCCTGACGCTCCCACTCGTCGCGGGCATTCAAGAGCCTTGTCCATGACGTTCGGATCGACAAAACGCATATAAATGAAGGTGAAAAGACCCGAAATCACCCCCGACACCGCACTGGTCAGCGTACCTACGCCCAGTCCTTGCCCGTAACTTAGGTAGCCGTCGTTGAGTGTGCGAAATTCACGCATGGCTAAAACCAACACCCCAACCCCAACGACAATGCCGAAGAGAAAATTGATGGTATTCATCGCTGGATCCTGGTACTTGTCGATCAGAATCATAATCACGCTGTACACGATGGTAATCAACGCCGAAATCAGGCCCCATTTTAGGGCAACGCGGGCAGTGGAGGGTTTTTCCATGGGTTGGTTTGGTTGAAAGGGTTAAAAAAGAGAACGAAGTTTAGTTTGCCAAAAATCAACGATGCAACGGAATCATATTCCTGAAATTCCTTCAGTGGACGATTGACTCAACCGCCGGAAAAATACGGCAATCAGGGCGGAATACAACAAGCTAAAGACGATTCGGAGGATTGAAAAGTTGGCCATGAAAATTGAACGCAGGTTGATCCGGTCAATTTGCCGGATGAGTTCGGCGTAATCGATCAATTTGCCTTTTTCATTGCTACCAAACTGTTCGTCAATCGTCGCCCGGTCGGTTAGGGCCTGTTGCTTGATGTGCGCAATAAACGTCGGCAGCATTCCCGGATCGACGTATTTTATGAATCCGACCACCAGAAAACTATCCAACGCGCTGGCCAACCCCACCGTAATCACACAAATCAGGAAGGCTTCCAGAAATTGAATGGGTCGTCGAACGGCCCTGCCAAATTGCCATACGCCCAGCGCCATGCAAATCCAGATGAAGATGAGACCGATGTTGCGCCGGGTTCCCAACGGTAGCGCGTCGGTGGTGTAGAGCAGGAGGAAATACCCAAAACAAATCAATCCGGCCAGTAGACCAGATAGCAGGGCGTAGCGAAGAAAAGGCCGTTTGAACATTTTTTAGTTTGTTGTTAAAAACGTTTGGCCAACTTCCTGGTTAATTAAAGAAGCTGTCCAAAAGCTATGCTTTACTTCCGTCAGCATAACCCCCAACCCCCTGAAGGGGGCTTTTATTCAGAAGTTTTGGCTACGAAAAGCCCCCTTCAGGGGGTTGGGGGTGAATCCCGA
>JAJAZB010000089.1 GCA_026785975.1 Cytophagaceae bacterium
ACAACCCCTTCACCGGCGTGGATGTTGGCGTTCTTTCCAGCCCTAGTCTGGGGGATGTCGATGGCGATGGCGATCTGGATGCGGTGGTGGGAGAATTAGATGGTAATCTCAACTACTTTAAAAACACGGGTACGGCCACGGCCCCACTCTTTGTGGCGCAAACTGGCAGCGCTAACCCCTTCAACGGCGTGGACGTGGGCTTTTATTCCAGACCGAGTCTGGGGGATGTCGACGGGGATGGCGATCTGGATGCCCTGGTGGGAGAAAACGATGGCACGCTCAACTACTTTAAAAACACGGGGACGGCCACGGCCCCACTCTTTGTGGAGCAAACCGGCAGCAACAACCCCTTCAACGGCGTGAACGTGGGCTCACATTCCACGCTGAGTCTGGGGGATGTGGACGGTGATGGCGATCTGGATGCCCTGGTGGGCGAATTCGATGGCAATCTCAACTACTTTGAAAATACCATACTGCCCCTGATTACCCAGCAGCCCACACCCAGCAGCCAGGCCGTCTGCGTGGGCGGCAGTGCCTCCAGCACCCTCACGGCCACCGGCGTTGGTACGCTCACCTACGCCTGGTACCGCAACCAACCCGATACCGATGAACCCGTCAGCGGCCAAACCACCGCCACCCTCAGCCTGAGCACCCTCCAACTCAGCGATGCGGGTTCGTACTTCGCCCGCGTCACCGGCCAGGGCGGCAGTGTCTGGAGCGAAGCCTTCGTGCTGACGGTCAACTCGCTGCCTGTGGTGAGCCTCGCGGGGCTGGCCCCCAGTTATTGCCAGTACGCCCTACCCACCACACCCGGTACCCCCGCCGGGGGCACTTATGTGATCGATGGCGGTCCGGCCCAGAGCAACTTTAACCCCGCTACCCTGGCCGTGGGTAGTAGAGTGGTGGTTTACGCCTACACCGATCCCAGCACGACTTGCAGCAATTCCGTCACTCAGCCCGTGAGCATCCAGGCCCTGGCCTTCACCGGTACGCCCACCGTCAGTGGGGTGCCCGTCTGCGCGGGTGGGACCTTCACCGTCAGTTTCAGCACCAGGGACTGTGGGGCCAGTTCGCTGTTTCGGGTGGAACTCTCCAACGCCAGTGGCAGCTTTGCCAATGCGACCAACTTGGGTTCGTTCCCCTCGGGCGGCAGTAGCGTCAGCATTCCGGGCAACGTACCCGCCGGGAGTGGCTACCGCATCCGGGTGGTGTCGGGTAGCGGGGGGCCGGTGTCCAATCCCAGCGGGGCCTTCCGCATCCGGGCCTGCAACACCCGCCTGGCGGCGGAAGTAGAGCCGGGTTTGCAGGTCGGCGTGAGTCCCAACCCCACCGAGGGGCTTTTGCGCATCAATATTCAGGGCGCGGTGGGTCAGGCCTTGCGGGTGGAACTCTTCAATGGGGCGGGGCAAGTGATTCGTCAGCAGGGTGTGGAAACTGCCATAGCTAAAGAAAGCCTGAGTTGGGACATTAGCCACCAGCCTGCGGGTTTGTACCTGCTGCGGGTGAGTACCCCGACGGAGGCCCGAACTGTTAAGGTGCTGCGTTGAACAGCATTGTCTGAACCGCCGCTGCGGTTCAGACAATGTCAGGTAGTTTTTTGCCCTGAAAACCCGTAGGTTGCACGGACGTTCAGTTCAAAAAACCACCTGTCAATCCACGTATGCGCTGCCCCTTCGTCCTGCCGCAGCCCGGTAGTCGGAAATTCAGGGTTTCCGGCCTGACCCTCCCCGCATGGCCCCGGCGACGAGGGGTGTTGATTTTACTCGGTCTTTTCCTCTCTACCCCCTCCCCAGGGGTACCGCCAATCGTGGCCCGACCCGACTCGTTGCTTGGGCTGTCGCCCGCCCGCCGGTACGTGGTTCTCAAAAACGCGTACTACGGTCAGCTACTGCGGGAAGACACCAGTGCCGCCCTCCGGGTCAGGCGGGAAGTCGAGGCGTTTTTCCAGATAAAAGGCAGTGAGCGCGACCGCTTCCACCTGCAGGTAGTCCTCCTGGAAGCAGACCTATTCGGTAAGTTTCACCTCAAACGCATCCTGAGTCGGGCTAAGGCGCTGTTGCAGCAAGCCGAGGCCGAACGCGACACGATGATGATCGCCAAAGGGCACCAGAATCTGGGGCTGTTTTATTTCACGATTCAAAAAAGCTATTACCTGGGTTTTTGGCATTACGGACGCACCTTCGAGTTGATCCGGCACCGGAGTGAGGCCGATTATCCCGAACACACCTACACGGTGTACACGCTGGGCCGGGTCAATTACGATTTTTTCAACTACGAAAAAGCCATCGAACTGGGCCGGACCCTCCACCCGTCCAAGGCCAGCCCGGTGACGATCGATCACCTCTACAACGCCGCCCTGATTGGCTTGTCGTACTACCACCTCCAACGCTACGATTCGGCCCGGCACTACTTCGAGTGGGGACTGGGTTACCTCACCCGGCGGGAGCTTGCCAACGACGCCTGGACGGGAATTTTCAACGGCAACATCGGGCGGGTGCTGGCCGAACAGGGCCAACCCGAAGCGGCCATTCCCTACCTAAAAAAAGGCCTGGACTACACCACCCGGTTTCGGGTTTGGGACAACGTGGCCCCTTTCGGGGCTTGCCTGGCCCGGATTTACCTCCCCACCCAACCCGAACGGGCCGGGCACTACGCTCACCTGGCCCACCGGGCGGCGCTTCGCGAGGGCGTTCCGAAGGTGTTGTACGAAACCCACCCCACCCAGGCGGCGTACTACGGGCGGGTCGGGCGGGCTGACCTGGCCCTGGCCCACGCCGACTCGGCGGCCACGGCCAAAGATCGCTGGCAAAAAGAACTGGACGTCACGCTCAAACACCGGGCCGAAATCGCCCTGGAAGCCGAACGGCACCAAACCCGGGAGCGCCTCCTGAACCAGGAAAAAGACCGGCAGGTGCTGATCCGCAACGGGCTGCTGATTTTTCTCGGGCTGGCGGCGGCCCTGGCCTACCTGCTCTACGCCCGCAAGGCCCTGGCCGACCGCCACCGCCAGGCCCAGGCGCGGGCCAAACACGAGCGCGACGAAGCTGAGTTGCGGCTGGCCAGGGCGCAACTCGACCAGTACCTGCAACACCTCAGCGAGAAAAACAGCCTCATCGAACGGATTTCCGACGAACTGGCCGAAGCGACCGAACCCGGCGTACAGCACCGCAACGACCGCATCGCCGCCCTGCTCGACAGCATCATCCTGACCGATGCCGACTGGGGGCGCTTCCGGCAGGTGTTCGAGCAGGTACATCCGGGGTTTTTTGACGAACTTCGCCACACCCACCCCGACCTGACCCCCGCCGAAGTGCGCCTGGTGGCCCTCTCCAAACTCGGCATTCCCACCCGCGAAATGGCCCTGATGCTCGGCGTATCGGCCGAGAGCGTTCGCAAGGGGCGCTACCGCCTGCGGCGAAAACTCGAACCGCTTGGCAAGCCACTTGGGGCCGATGATGCCCTGCTCGACCTCCTCCGGCCCGTCTGAGGAGCCTTTCTCTTCAATTGTCCCGTTTTTGTCCACGCCCGAAATTTCATCCGGCGCGGGGGAGACCGTTACCTTTCGGTCACTAAATCCCACCTCTCCCCCGGCCATGAATCCTGCTGCGCGCCCACCCAACCCTTCCCCACCTCCGCCCCCGAGGCGGGCGTGGTGGGGGTGGGTGTTGCTGCTGGGTTTTCTACTGCTGGCCTGGGGGGTATGGTGGTATTTTGACTACAAAATCCGCAGCCTCGATGCTTCGTTTTCTCCTTAATTTTTCTTTCAATCTTCTCCTGTTTATTATGAAAAATCATGTACCAATTCGTTGCGCCAGCCGGATGGCTGGCCTTCTGCTGAGTGCTTGCCTGCTCACGACGGGCACCTGGGGGCAATGCTTTCAGGGCGTCGTCTATCATCCCGTGGGCGATACCCCCGGCTCCGTAGCGGTGGGCGACTTCAATGGCGACGGCAAAGACGACCTCGCCACGGCAGACTACTACAGCAACGGTATCTCGGTGCTGCTCAACAATGGCAATGGGAGCTTCGCCTTGAGCGGCTACCGGGCCAACCGACCGATCGCGGTGAGGGTGGGTGACTTCAATGGCGATGGGAAACCGGACCTGGTGACGGACGACGTCGGCGACGACAGCGTCTCGGTGCTGCTCAACAACGGGGATGGGACGTTTGCACCGCGCCTCAAATCGGCGGCGGGCGACGGGCCGGGCGCGATCGAGGTGGGCGATTTCAACGGCGACACCAAGCCCGACCTGGCCGTGAGTAGCTTCTACACCAACAGCGTAACGGTGCTGCTGGGCAACGGCAACGGCACCTTCGCGGCTCCCGTCAACTACGCGGTGGACGATGCGCCCGGCACGATCACAGCGGGCGACTTCAACGCCGACGGCAAACCCGACCTCGCTACGGAGGGGGTGAACCGGCCTAACGTGTCGGTGCTGCTCAACAACGGCGACGGTACCTTCGCGGCGGCCCAAACCTTCGGGTTAGGGGGGTACGTATCGTCGGTGGCGGCGGGCGACTTCAACGCTGATGGCAAAGCCGACCTGATCGTAACGAGTTACAGCAACGAGAACAAAGTTTCGCTATTCCTGAGCAACGGCGACGGCACCTTCAGAACGGGCTTCGTTTCCGGCGTTCCCTCGCCGTTTGCGGCGGTGGTGGCCGACTTCAACATCGATGGCATCCTCGACCTGGCCGTGTCGCAGTTCTACGATGGTCATATCTCGGTACGGCTGGGCACCGGCAACGGCAATTTTCGCGCGGATAGGGACTTCCGGGTGGGGGCGGTTTACCCCATCGAGCTGGCGGTGGGCGACTTCAACAGCGACGGCAAACCCGACATCGCCGTGGCGATGCAAGCCCTCGACCGGGTGGCGGTGCTGATCAACAGCGCCACCGCCACCTTCACGGCCACCGACGCGGGAATCTGCCCCGGCCAGAGCCTGGACCTGGCCACGACCGTGGGCAACTTCAACCCGACGGGGGGCACCCTCAGCTACCACGCCAGCCTGGCCGATGCCAAAGCCAACACCAACCCACTGCCCTCGTCCACCGTCAGCCCCCTGGTCACGACGACGTACTTCGTTCGCTACGCCACGGGTGGAGACTGCGGCACCGTCACCGTCAAGGCCGTTTCGGTGACGATCAATCCCACGACGGGTACGCCTGGTTTCAGCAACCCGACGCTAACGCTTTGCCAAAACGCGGCCAACACCACCTACACGGCTACGGCGGTCAACAGCACCTCGATAGCGTACAGCCTCTCGCCTGCCGGAGCGGGCAGCATCGACGTCAGCAGCGGCGAGGTGGATTGGAACGCCGCTTTCACGGGTCAGGCTACCGTCACGGCCAGCACCACGGGACTTTGCGGCACCACCAGTGCCGAGGCCGTCGTGACGGTCAACCCTCTAACGGGTACGCCCAGTTTCAACAATCCGACCTTGACGGTTTGTCAAAACGCGGCCAACACCACCTACACGGCCAGTGCCCTCAACAGTACCGCGATCACGTACAGCCTTTCGCCCGCCGAAGCGGGCAGCATCGGGGCGACCACGGGCGAAGTGGATTGGAATGCTTCGTTCTCAGGGCAAGCCACGATTACGGCCACGGCTTCGGGCCTATGCGGGACGACCAGCGCTGAGGCCGTCGTGACTATCAACCCCAGCACGGGCACACCAGTATTCAGTTCATCAACGTTGACGCTTTGCCAAAACGCGGCCAACACTACCTACATGGCCACCGCTGCCAACAGCACTTCAATTTTGTACAGCCTCTCGCCCGCCGGAGCGGGCAGCATCGACGCCAGCAGCGGCGAGGTGAATTGGAACGTCGCCTTTTCGGGCCAAGCTACCGTCACGGCCACGGCTTCGGGACTTTGCGGAACGACCAGCGCCGAGGCCATCGTGACCATCAACCCCGACACGGGCACGACCAGTTTCAGCAACCCCACGTTGACGCTTTGCCAAAACGCGGCCAACACCACCTACACGGCTACGGCGGTCAACAGCACCTCGATCACGTACAGCCTCTTGCCCGCCGAAGCGGGCAGTATCAACGCGAGCAGTGGGGACGTGGATTG
Organism: Cytophagaceae bacterium; assembly: GCA_026785975.1. Lineage (GTDB taxonomy): Bacteria > Bacteroidota > Bacteroidia > Cytophagales > Spirosomataceae > JAJAZB01. The sequence continues at coordinate 6,078 of JAJAZB010000089.1, forward strand.
GAACGCGGCTTTTTCGGGGCAAGCCACCATCACGGCTACCGCGTCGGGTCTTTGCGGCACCAGCAGCGCTGAGGCCGTCGTGACGGTCAACCCGAACCCGACCGAGCAAACCCTGACCGGCGGGGGCACCTTCTGCGAGAGCGACGCCGGGGCGGTCATCGGGCTGGGTGGTTGGCAGAGCGGCGTGATTTACCAACTCCTGGTGCAGGACGCGGGCCTGCAACCCGTTGGAGCAGCGGTAACGGGCAACGGTGCGGCCCTAAGTTTCGCCCTGCTGACCAGGGGCGGCACCTTTTCGGTACGGGCCACCGACCCGGCCACCACCTGTCAACGCCTGCTGACGGGCAGCGTCTCGGTGACGCTCAACCACCGGCCTCTGGAGCGCACAGTTTCGGGCGGCGGTACCTATTGCGCCGGGAGCGGGGGCGTGACGATTCAGGTGGTGGCTTCGGAGACGGGCATCAGTTATCAACTCCTCAACGGGTCGGCGAACCCGGTGGGTGCGGCGGTGACGGGCACGGGAGCAACCATCGGGTTCGACCCAGTGTTGGCGGGCAGCTACACGGTACGGGCCACCAACCCGGCGGGAGGTTGCCAGCGCACGCTGACGGGCAGCCAGGCCGTCAGTCCTGCTCAACCCGTGTTCACCCAGGCCGCTACGCTCAACACCACCTCGGTCTGCGCCGGGCAAACCCTCACCTTAAATTTTAACATCAACTGCCCCACCAATGCCAGCTTCAGCGCCGAGTTGAGCGATGCTTCGGGCCGTTTCTCCAGCTACATCTTCCCCGGCACGGTCACGCCGGGTAGTGCCAATATTCTGATCATCCCGGCGGGTACCGTGGCGGGGTCGGGCTATAAAATCCGGGTAAATGCGACCAACCCCGCCCTCAACTCCAGCACTACGGCCTTCAGCGTCGTCACGCCTTCGTTTACGTCTACACCTACCGTCAGCGGCGTACCCATTTGCGCGGGTCTGCCCGTGACGGTGGGGTTTAGCACGGTCTGTCCGGCGGGGTCGATGTTTCGGATCGAACTCTCCAACGCCAGTGGCAGCTTCGCCACCGCTCCCGGAGTACCCACCTTGCTGGGCAATCACCCGACGGGCGGAGCCAGCGTACTCATTCCGGGCAACGTAGCGGCGGGCAGTAGCTACCGCATTCGCATCGTTTCGCCGGGCGGCGGGCCGGTTTCCAATTCCAGTGGGGCCTTCCGCATCCGGGCTTGCAACGGCCGTTTGGCCAGCGACGCCAGTGCTGAGTTAGGCGGGCTGCAAGTCAGCGTGAAGCCCAACCCCACCGAGGGGCTTTTACGCATCACCATTCAGGGCGCGGTGGGACAAGCCTTGACGATTGAACTCTTCAACGGAGCCGGGCAGCGCTTGCGCCAGAAGGAAGTTAAAAATGCGTTAGCCGAAGAAAGCCTGAGTTGGAACATTGATCGCCAGCCCGCTGGACTGTACCTGCTACGGGTGAGTACGGCCAATGAGTCCCAAACCGTGAAATTGGTTCGTTGAACGTGCCTTTTAAAACGAACACTCTGTAGCCGCTTCATGGCCCCAGCTATCCGTAGGGTTCCGCAGGACTTAACAAATGAGTGATAAATCATAGGGACTCCGTCCCGGTCAGAATCAGAATTAGATAGGCACCCATTAGCATATTCGTGGGTTTAGTTTCACTAAAACAGCTTGCTCATTCACCGGAACAAAGTCCCTGCTTTTCATGGGCCATCCGTAGCGTCCTGCAAGAACTCTACGAA
>JAJAZB010000090.1 GCA_026785975.1 Cytophagaceae bacterium
GTACATCTACGTGCGGGGTGAATTGATGTACGTCATCCGAATTCTCGAAAAAGCCATCGCCGAAGCCTACGCGAAGGGTTTTCTGGGAAAAAATATTTTGGGTACCGGTTACAACCTCGACCTGCACGTACACCCTGGCGGCGGGGCGTACATCTGCGGCGAGGAAACGGCCCTGCTCGAATCGCTGGAAGGCAAACGCGGCAATCCGCGCAACAAACCGCCTTTCCCGGCAGTGCAGGGCCTTTACGCCTGCCCCACGGTGGTCAACAACGTGGAAACCATCGCGACGGTACCTTGGGTAATCAACAACGGCGGCGACGAATACGCCAAAATCGGCATTGGCCGGAGCACGGGGACCAAGCTGATTTCCGCCTCCGGGCACATCAAAAAGCAGGGCGTCTACGAAATTCCGCTCGGCCTGCCCGTTGAAGAATTCATTTACTCCGACGAGTGGTGCGGTGGCATCCGCGACGGGCATGAGTTGAAAGCCGTAGTGGCGGGCGGCTCTTCCGTACCCATTTTGCCCGCCAACCTGATTTTGAAACTCGCCAATGGCGAACCCCGACTGATGAGCTACGAGTCGCTCGCGGACGGCGGTTTCCAAACCGGCACGATGCTCGGCTCGGGCGGTTTTATCGTCATGGATGAAACCAGTTGCATCGTTAAAAACACCTGGACGTTTGCCCGGTTCTACCACCACGAATCCTGCGGGCAGTGCAGCCCCTGTCGTGAGGGTACCGGTTGGATGGAGAAAGTTCTGCACCGGATCGAACACGGCCACGGCTCGCTCCACGACATCGCCCTGCTGGTGGACGTCGCCAAGAAAATCGAAGGCAATACGATTTGTCCGCTCGGCGATGCCGCCGCCTGGCCGGTAGCCTCGGCCATCCGCCACTTTCGCGACGAATTTGAATGGCACATTACCCACCCCAACGAAGCCACTCAACCGGGAGCCGTGTACATGGGGCAAATGGAATTAGTGTAGGTTTAGACGTAAAATGTGCTGAAAATGGAGGAGTTGGTGAGTCTGAGAAACCTGATGGAAGCGCACCGGTACGGTGAGGCCCTCGAACTCATTGCCGAAATGGAAGACATGGCTCGTAGCGACATCCGTACCAAAATTTACAGTTTCATCAAGGTGCTTCTTCAACATTTGATGAAACGTCAGGCCGAGCAGCGCAGTACCCGTTCGTGGGATTTGTCCGTTGAAAATGCCCTCGACCAGATTAGTTTGGTCAATGCCCGCAACGACGCGGGTAGCCAGTATTTTAACGAAGAGGAATTGTTGACATTGATTGAAAAAGCGTATTCTCTGGCCTTAGGTTATGCTGCCGCCGAATCGTTTGAAGGCCAATTCACCGAACGGGAGTTTGCCCAGAAACTTAACTCCGAAGTCCTCAAACAGCAGGCCCTCGATTTAATTTTGAATTACAAAAACTGAATCCCGGATGGAAGATCCCAGATTCTCAATCCGCGACCAAAAAGTTGGTTTGAACGACTTAAATTCAACTAAGATGGAAGAGTTGGAAGCCCTGCGAAAGCTGGTGGAAGAGCACGACTACACGGCGGCTCTGTTGCTCCTCGATGAAATGGATGAAATGGCGAAGGAAGACAAGGTTTCAAAAATCCGGGCGTTTTTGCGCGTCCTGCTCGTTCACCTCATCAAGCAACACGCCGAAAAACGTAGTACGCCATCCTGGGAAAACTCTATCGACCACGCCCTCGATAGCATTTCGGACATCAATCAGCGTTCCAAATCGAAAGGACTCCACATGGAACCCAGCGAACTCGCCGCCGCCATCGACGAAAAATTCCCGACGGCCCTGCGGCACGCCTCGCGTGAGGCCTTCGCTGGTGCTTTCGATACTCATCAACTGACCCGGATGATTGATCCCAAAATCATTAAACAACAGGCCCTCGATTTGATTTTGACTTACGACCCGAAAAACTGAACCCTGGATGGAAAATCTGCTTTCCCGTATCGACTCCAATCCAACGGTGATGCTGGGCAAGCCCGTCGTCAAAGGCACCCGCATTACGGTGGAATTACTGCTGCGAAAAATTTCTGGTGGCTATTCGTTTGAAGAAATCCTGGAAATGTACCCGCATCTGACCCGAGAGGACATTCTTGCAGCGGTGGAATACGCTGCAACGGCTGCTTGAATCATTGAAAAATCTTGAAGAAAGCCCTGAACGTCAGTTTATCACGATCAACAAGAATAAAATAAGGTTTCGCAAAATTTAAACTTTCGCAATGAAGGTTACCATCGATAACATTACCCTTGACGTAGAACCCGGCACGAGCATTTTGCAGGCCGCCCGGCAAATCGGCCCCGAAGTCGCGCCGCCCGCCATGTGCTACTACGAACCCCTCAAAGGAACCGGCGGCAAGTGCCGCGCCTGCCTGGTGAAGGTGACGGCGGGTTCGGAGAAAGACCCGCGCCCCATGCCCAAACTGGTGCCCTCGTGCATCACGCAGGTGCAGGAAGGCATGGTCGTTGAAAATACGATTAGCCAGCAAGTGCTCGATGCCCGCAAAGGCGTGGTGGAGTTTCTGCTCATCAATCACCCGCTCGACTGCCCGATCTGTGACCAGGCCGGGGAGTGTCATTTGCAGGATTTTTCCTACGAACACGGCAGCGTGCAAACCCGCTACGAAGAAGACCGCCGGACGTTTGAAAAAGAAGATTTCGGCCCGTACATTCAGTTGCACATGACGCGGTGCATTTTGTGCTACCGTTGCGTGTACGTCGCCGACCAACTCACCCCCGAGCGCGTACACGGGGTGATGAATCGGGGCGACCACTCCGAAATCAGCACGTACATCGCCAAAGCCGTGGACAATGAGTTTTCGGGCAATATGATCGACGTGTGCCCGGTGGGTGCGCTGACCGATAAAACGTATCGCTTCAAAAACCGGGTCTGGTTTACCAAACCCGTCGAGGCGCACCGCGACTGCCCCAAATGCTCGGGCAAAGTAACCCTCTGGTACCGGGGCGATGAAGTCATCCGGGTAACGGGCCGCAAAAACCAGTGGGGCGAAGTGCTTGAATTCATCTGCAACGACTGCCGTTTTGAGAAGAAAAAGACCAGTGATTGGGTCATTGAGGGGCCGTCGGCGGTGAAGCGGGCCTCGGTGATTTCGGCCAACAAATACGGGGCTAATCTGACCAAACCAAGTTTTCCGCTCAAGCAGGCCGCGTTGGAGTACAAAAAACTCGACGAAGGCCGCGACACCAGTCAACTGGGTATCCAGCCCGTACCCCAGGAACGTTTTGAGAAACTACTGCCTCCGGCGGAGTAGAATTTTAGTCGATGTTCGAGGTTCGTTGCCCGTTGTTCGTGGGAACAAGAACGAAACCTGAACATCAAACCACCAACATCGAACATCGATTTCAATGGATTCAACCGTTTTCATCGTTCGCAGCATCATCATTTTTGTCATTTTTGGCATCACGCTGTTGATCGCGACTTATTCGACGTACGCCGAGCGTAAAGTGGCGGCGTTTCTGCAAGACCGCCTCGGGCCAAACCGCGCGGGGCCGTTTGGCATTTGGCAACCCCTGGCCGACGCCGTCAAAATGTTTACCAAAGAAGAATTCATTCCGGCTCAGGCCAATAAGTGGCTTTTCATTGCCGGACCGTGCTTTGCCATGCTGACCGCGCTCATGGCCAGCGCCGTGATTCCCTTCGGCGATACCGTTCAGTACGAGGGCCAATTCATTGCCGTGCAGGGCATCGACATCAACATCGGTATTCTCTGGATTTTTGGGATTGTATCGTTGGGTGTGTACGGCGTGATGATTGGGGGCTGGGCGTCCAACAACAAGTTTTCGTTGCTGGGTGCCATCCGGGCGGCTTCGCAGAATATCAGCTACGAACTGGCGATGGGTTTGAGTATCATTGCCATTCTGATGATGAGCGGCTCGCTTTCCCTGCGTGACATGGTGAATCAGCAAGCCACTCCATTTCTGGGGGTTTCGGGACTAAACTGGAATATTTTTTACCAACCCGTCGGTTTCATTATTTTCCTAACCTGTGCCTTTGCCGAGTGCAACCGGACGCCCTTCGATTTACCCGAGTGCGAAACCGAACTCGTGGGTGGTTACCACACCGAGTACAGTTCGATGAAACTGGGCTTCTACCTTTTCGCCGAATACATCAATATGTTTGTGTCGTCGGCGGTGATTTCGGCCCTTTATTTCGGTGGGTTCAACTTCCCCGGTCAGGCTTGGGTGGCCTCGCTCTTACCCGCCGGGGCGCTTGGCCATAATCTGCTGACGTCCATCGGCGTCGTCGTGTTTTTTGGGAAGATTTTCTTTTTTATTTTCTTTTATATGTGGGTGCGTTGGACCCTGCCGCGCTTCCGTTACGACCAGTTAATGAATTTGGGTTGGAAAACCCTCATCCCGCTGGCTATTCTGAATATCGTCGTCACCGGGGCTGGGTTGCTGTTCGATTTTAAACCCGCCACCTGGCTGATCGTTATTTTTGTCGTTGTCCTGGCGGTGATCTCGGCGGCGCAACCCCGCAAGACTATGCGTCCGCAACAAAGTACGGTTTGAGGTTTGAAGGTTTGAAAGTGAATTTTACTTCATCAAACCTTCAAATTTCAAACCTTAAACCTTCAAACCTCAAAGACTACGCGTCCCGCCTTAAACCTCAAACGAATGCAACTGACCAATAGATCGAAGAAAATTGACAAGCGCGAAATGACGCTGGCCGAGCGATTGTACATCCCGGCCGTGACCAAAGGGCTTGCCATCACGATCAGTCATTTTTTCCGGAAAAAACCGACGATCCAGTACCCGGAGCAGAAGCGCTACCTGGGGCCGATTTTTCGGGGACAGCATATTTTAAAACGGGACGAACAGGGCCGCGAGCGTTGCACCGCCTGCGGACTGTGCGCGGTGGCCTGCCCCGCCGAAGCCATTTCGATGGTGTCGGCTGAACGTAAAAAAGGGGAGGAACACCTCTACCGCGAGGAGAAATACGCCGCCGTTTACGAAGTCAACCAATTGCGTTGCATCTTCTGCGGACTGTGCGAGGAAGCCTGTCCCAAAGAGGCGATTTACCTGCAACACGACAAGTTTTTACCCGCCTTCACCGAGCGTGACGAGGTGATTTGGGGAAAAGACAAACTCGTCGAAAACATGGATAACCGCTATTTGCGGGAAGGCTGGAAATGAATTTCAGTGAAGAGTGAAAAGTTATTACCTCACCGCTGACTTTCAACTTTCAACTTTTCACTCTTCACTCTTCACTCCTTGAAATTATGAACGTCAATTACATCTGGTATTTTCTGACCTTCCTGACACTGGTTTCGGCCATTATGGTCGTGGTTGTGCGCAATCCCATCCACAGTGTTTTGTACCTGATTCTCACTTTCTTCTGCATTTCGGCGCACTACGTTTTGCTCAACGCCCAGTTTTTGGCGGCGGTCAACGTGATTGTGTACGCCGGGGCCATCATGGTGTTGTTTCTGTTCGTGATTATGTTTCTCAACCTGCGCGAGTACACGGCTGAATCCAAAACCAATCTGGTCAAGTTGGGGGCGGCGGTGCTGGGTGGCGTTTTGCTGGTGATTATCGTGGCGGCCTTACGATCCATGCAGATTGAGCCGCTCAATAAAGCCACCTACAACTCGCAGGTGGGAATGGTCGAGAGCCTGGGCAAAGTATTGTTTCGCGATTACTTGTTGCCCTTTGAACTCATCACCGTGCTATTTTTCGTGGCGATGGTCGGTGCCGTGATGCTGGGCAAGCGCGAGACGGGTGAGCGGAATTTCTGATTCAGGACTATTTTTCGGGGAAAATTTTCGGTTGATTGTTTGTAATTGTAATGGATTTGTCACTACAATTGCATTACAAAAACATCATTCATCAACGTTCTTCGAGCAAAGCCATGCCAACCGAACAAGAAAATTCCGTACTCAAACCCGTCCAAATGCGCCTGCGCCAGCAGACCCTCGACCGGATCGAAAACCTGAGCCGCCTTACCGGCACCGACAACCGCACCCAAATTGTTTCGGGTAGTATCCAGATCGCCGAATTACTGCTAAAAAACCAAAGTGAAGGTGGGAAATTGTACATGGAAAAGCCCGACGGCACCCGGGAATTAATAAAAATAATTGGTCTCTGACCCCCCTTTAGGCATGAGTACCACCGACGAGCATTTTCCCGACGAAGTCCCCCAAAAGTTTGGGGACGATACTGGCAAAGTGCAGTTTGAAACCGAGCCGCTGCCGCCGGAGATGCTGTTTAAGTTTGGCAAACAAGTGCTCGCGGTCGTCGCCCTGATGCTCGTTGCCGTTTCAGCAACCCGCATTGCGCTCAATGGAAACGACAGTGCCAAGCAGGTGTGGGACTACGCGACCGTTTTTCTGAACAGCGTGGCCTCGTTGGTGTTGGGCTACTATTTTGGCAAACGCGACAAGTAAAGGAAATTATTCTCGGGGCGGGGTACGGTTTCAATCGTATCCCGCCTTTATTTTGGCTGGATCGAACCCCGCACGCATGGCCCTCCTCCTCCCCGTCCACGGCATTTCCCCCCAATTCGGCCAAAACTGCTGGTTGGCGCCCAACGCCACCGTCGTGGGTGATGTGGTGATGGGCGACGATTGCACGGTCTGGTTCAACGCCGTGTTGCGGGGCGACGTGAATTTTATCAAAATCGGTGCTCGCTGCAACATCCAGGACGGGGCCGTGATTCACTGTACCTACCAAAAAGCCCCGACGACCATCGGCAATTTTGTCAGCATCGCGCACAATGCGGTGGTACACGGTTGCACGATCGAAGACCGCGTACTGGTAGGCATGGGCGCGATTATCATGGATGGGGCCGTGATTGGTACGGGTAGCATCATCGCCGCCGGGGCCATCGTGACGCAAAATACCTTCGTGCCGCCGGGCAGTATTTACGCGGGGAATCCGGCGAAGTTTCTCAAACCGGTTTCGCCCGAAGCGGCGGAAGTTTTCGAGCGGACAGCGAATAATTATGTGATGTACGCGGGGTGGTTTTCGTCTGAACCTTGATTGCCAGGATTTAGAAGCTGTTCATGGATGGATGCGAGTAAAGCCCGGTGAAGCTTAGCTTCACCGGGCTTTAAAATAAGGCTACCTACGGTTCAACTTTGTACCGCACAAACGCAATCTGCTTGCTGTCGGGCGACCAACTCGGCACGTTGATCGTGCCCTGCCCCCCGTAAAACACCTCGGTCAGATCCTTGATCTTCCGGGTTTTCAAATCCATCAGGCGCAACTTGACGTCTTTGCCAAACGGATGTTGGCCCTTCTGGTCTTCGAGGTAACTGATAAAAACCAGCCACTTACCATCGGGGGAAGGGTGGCCAAACCAGTTGTCCAGCGCATCGTTCGTCAATTGTTCCTGCCCGCTACCATCCGCCCGCATTCGGTAGAGGTGCATACGCCCCGTCCGATTCGAGTTGAAATAAATGAACTTCCCGTCGGGGCTGTATTCGGGTCCGTCGTCGAGGCCGGTCGCGTCGGTCAGGCGGGTTTCGTCGCCGCCCGCGGTCGGAACCGTGTACACGTCCCAACCCGTTTCGCGCTGGGCGCAGTACGCCAGGGTTTTGCCATCGGGCGAAATACCGTGCAGGTAACTCGGCGTTTTAGGCGTAATGCGCATCGCCGGACCGCCCGCCACGGGTACCGTGTAAATGGCCGAACCCTGACCACCGGCCACTGAGGCACTAACGGCCAGCCACTTGCCACCCGGCCCGATGAGATGGTCGTTGTTGACATTCAGCGCGGGCTGGATCGGGATTTCGGTCATGGCCCCGCCCTTCACGGGTACGGTGTAGAGTTTACCGCCGCTGTTGATGATAAAAAACTGACCGTCAGCCGTCCAGTTTGGCGCTTCAAAATGTCGTTTTTCCTCGTAAACGACGGTACGTTTGCCCGTTTTCACGTCGGCCACTTCGAGCATACTCAGCACGTTTTTGGGTGCCTGAGCAATGGCCCCACCTGCACTCGTCAGGAGTGAAGCCATAAAAATAAGGTGGAGTTGGTGCGTCATTTTCATCCCCATTTAGCCGCTTTGATGTTGTCGATGCTGATTTTTATGCTTTCGAGTGGCGGGCGTTTGCAGACGTCCTGCTCCACAAAGTAGTGCTTTAGCCCGGCTTTTTTGGCGTCTTTGAACAACGCGGCAAAATCCATCGTACCCGTCCCCACCTCGGCAAATTCGTGTTGGGGCGTATTGGCGATGTCTTTGACGTGCCAGAGCGGAAAACGACCCGGATACCGCTTGAAATAGTCGGCGGCGCTTTCACCCGCCCTGGTAATCCAGTACAAATCCATCTCCATTTTTACCAACTTTGGGTCGGTATTTTTCAGGATCAGGTCGTAGGGCTTTTCGTTGGCTATCTTTTGGGTAAACTCAAAATCGTGGTTGTGGTAGGCCAACGTCAGGCCCGCCTTCCGGGTGATTTCGCCACCTTTGTTAAGTTGGTCATATAGTTGGCTGTAGTCGTCGGGTTTGCGTTCGTCATCCATCAGGTAAGCAATGACCACGTATTCCTGACCAGTGGCGGCAGCATCGTCCACAATGCGTTGCCAATTATTAGTTAATCCATCCCCTTTCGCGGCCTTTGAGCGACCCGTCAGGTAGTGGCCACTCGGTGCGGTTAGGCCATTGTCGATCAACAGTTTGCGAAATTCAGTGGGTGTTTTGCCAAAGAATTTCCCGCCGTTGTAGCCGAAACTCTCTACTTTTTTGTAACCCAGTTGGGCCACCTGAGCGAGTATTTTTTCAATCCCCTGCTTACCGATGTCATCGCGCAGGGTGTAAAGTTGCAGGCCAATCGACTTGGCCTGGGGAGCCGCCTGGGCGGCGAGCGCGGTCAGCGAGCCAATGCCGGTGGTTTGCAGGAAGGTTCTTCGATTCACGAGGTTGAGTGGTTAAGTAGTTCCAAACAAAAGTAAAAAACCTGGATTAGCTTCCAAATAGCCAATCACGCACACCCCGGAGTTTTGCCTTAAACCAGCTAATCAGGCGGCTTTTCTCCTACTATTTGCTTAAAAGTTTCAGCCCCGGATACGGCGTTTTATCAAAATTACGTAATTTTAAGCCCCATTTACACGCCACATTTTTTTCACTCACTCCATGCGCACGTTACTTTTCGTTCTTCTATTCTCATCCGGGCTTGCTGTTTTTGCCCAGACCACGCCTAAAAAAACGTCTGAAATTATTCAACCCAAAACCGGGCAAACGCAGCCAACCCAGGCCAACCAGGCGAAAGTCGTTCCGTTTCCCCGGAGTTGGCAGGGCCGCTGGAAGGGCAACCTGTCGATTTACACCGTACCCAACCGGCTTCAGCGGGTGCCGATGATGATCGAAATACGGCCCACTTCCGACACGGCCCGTTACGCATTTAACATCACCTACGGAACGGACACGGTGAAAGGACGCCGGGCCTACGACCTCATCGTCATCAATGCCCAGCGGGGAATTTACCAGATCGACGAGAAAAACTCGATAAAAATGGAAGGTTTCTTCGTGGCGGGTCGCCTCATCAGCGAGTTTACACTTGGGGGTAACCGCCTGATTTCCAGCTACGAAAAGCGGGGCGAGACCCTCACGTTTGAAGTAATTGCGGGACGCGATGCCTACGTAAGCACCTCCGGGGGTGGCAAACGCGAAACTCCGCCCGCCGCCGCTACTACTTCGACCACGGCGAAGCCCGCCCCCAGTCAGTATCCCGTTGTGCAAACGTTCCCCGTAGGTTCGTGGCAGCGTGCGGTACTCATCAAAGACGGCTACAAGCCCGTCGGCCTGACTCCGGCCTCAACCCCGCCTCAGACGAAATCCAAGAAGTAAGTAGTGGTGCAAAAGTTATTGGGTTGTAAGTTATTGTGTTACAGTTCGCCGCTGCGATTATCTTATTGTCAACGACTTAGGCAATTGCAGTGGTGAACCGTAACCAATAACCTTATAACTTAATAACGAGTACTTAAGGCCGGACTAAGCGTCCTAAAAAAAAGAGAGGTACGGAGAATTTTCTCCGTACCTCTTTTTTTTGGGGTAGTGTCCTTTTGAATTCAATCCATCCGGCGGGCATTGAGATACCCCCTGATTACCGTGAACGTCGTGACGGCAAGAAAGAAGATGATAATCCAGTGAACGTAGTTGATAATCCAGGGAAAACGTTCCCCGAAATAAAACCCACCCCCCGTCAGCAGGCCCACCCAGAGCGTAGCACCCAGCACATTATTGAATAAAAACGGGCCGTAAGGCATCCGAATCACACCCGCCAGAATCGGCGCAAACGTGCGGACAACCGGCAAGAAACGACAAATGATGAGCGTCCGGCTGCCGTACCGATCAAAATATTTGCGGGTTGTTTCGATGTTTTGTTTTTTAAAAAAGAGCGAATCCGGGCGGTTTTCGAGACGAGTTCCGAAAAAACGGCCAAATAAGTAGCCGGTCAGCGAGCCAAGTACGGCGGCCAGAAAGAGACACAGCATCATCAGCCAGAGCGGAATGTTGAGCACCTGGGTTCCGCAAAACACGCCGGCCAGAAAAAGCAGGTAATCACCGGGCAGGAAAAAAGCGAAGAACAATCCGTTTTCGGCAAAAACAATCAGGGTTACCAACACCAACCCACCGGTACGCAGGATCTCTTCGGAATTGGTGAGGTATCGGAAAAATTCAAAAATTTCATTCATGCTTTTGGGGACTGATTGGGCTGCAAGTTAGAGCATAGCCCCCAAAGGCCGCATGAAATTTTATGAATGGCCCAGCCCGGCCTGCTCGTCGGGTGCCTCCTCTTTTTCCTGGTCGGTCAAATCATTGAGCAGCGGCTGTAAATCAGGCACGTCGGCCCCTTCGCGGGTAGCCGTCGTGTAGTCTTCGTCGGCCAGCGATTCGTCGGGCCGGGGTTGCGGTTTTAGGGGTTTTGGATCTGAAAGCATGGAATGTGCGTTTTAGCCTCTTTCCTAAAAAATCATACCCTAAACCACTTTAATCATTTTTAATCATTGCAGTTCCGACAGTTCGAGCCAACGCAATTCTTTCTCCTCCAGCAAGTGATTTATTTCTTCGATTTCTTTAGACCAGAGGTGAATCTGCTGATAATCACCCGCCCCGCTGTTGAGGTCCTCGGTGAGACCCGCCTTTTTCTGCTCCAAATCAGCAATTTCTTTTTCCAGGGTTTCAAACTCCCGTTGTTCCTTAAAACTCAATTTGCGCCGGGCTGCTCCCAAAATACCGGTCTGAACCAGTGGAACGGGCACTGTTGCGGGTACTCCAGGTTTTGCCAACCTTTTCTGATCACTGTTCACTGATAACTGATCACTGACTCCCCGGTAATCGGTGTAATTGCCGGGAAAGTCCCGGATTTGGCCCTCGCCTTCAAAGACGAATAAGTGCTCGACAAGTTTATCCATGAAATAGCGGTCGTGCGAAACCAAAACCAGACAACCGCCGAAACCGTCCAGAAACTCCTCCAGGACATTCAACGTACTGATGTCCAGGTCGTTGGTCGGTTCGTCCAGGATTAGAAAATTGGGACTTTGCAGCAACACGCGCATCAGTTGCAGCCGCCGCCGCTCGCCCCCACTGAGTTTACCGACAAAATCGTATTGCTGCTTGGGGTCAAACATGAATTGCTGCAAAAACTGACTGGCCGGAATGGTTTCACCCGTGCCCAGCGTGATCACTTCGGCCACTTCCTTGACCACGTCGATAACGCGCTGATCGTCGCGGAAGGGAAATTCATCCTGCCGGTAGTACCCAAACCTGGTAGTATCGCCCGCCACCACCGTGCCCGCGTCAGGGGTTAGTTGGCCCGTGATAAGGTTCAGCAACGTGGACTTTCCCGCGCCGTTTGGCCCCACCATGCCGACCCGGTCTTTTTTACGAAACGTATAGCTAAAGTCTTCGACAACATTTTTTCCATCAAACCCCTTGGTCAGGTCATCGATCTCCAGAATCTTGGACCCCTGCCGGGTCATTTTCACGTTCAGTTCCAGCGAGGCGTCGGCTTTTTTCTGACCGGCTTTTTCCTTGACTTCGTGAAAGGCGTCAACCCGGTACTGGGCTTTGGTGCCCCGGGCTTTGGGCTGGCGACGCATCCAGTCGAGTTCGCGGCGGAAGAGGTTACGGGCTTTGTCCACCTCGGCGGCTTCGGCGATTTCGCGTTCGGCCTGTTTCTCGACAAAATGCGCGTAACTGCCCTTGTGCCGAAACAGACGTCCGTCGGTCAGTTCCAGAATTTCGGAGCACACTTTATCGAGAAAATACCGGTCGTGCGTTACCAGCAGTAGCGTCAGGTTGGCGGTGCTGAGGTAGCCTTCGAGCCACTCGATGGTATCGAGATCGAGGTGGTTGGTGGGTTCGTCCAGAATCAACAAATCGGGTTCCGACAACAGCACCCGCGCCAGGGCCACGCGCTTGCGTTGCCCGCCCGAAAGTTGAGCGATGGGTTTGTCAAAATCGGCCTCGGCAATGCCCAGTTTGCCCAAAACCTGCTTCACCTGCGCTTCGTAGTCCCAGGCCTGGTGAGTTTCCATACCCTCCAGCGCGAGGTTGATGGCGGCTTCGCTGTGATGAGCCAGGGCCGCTTCGTAGGCTTTCACGGCCCGCACCACGGGGGTATCGAGGGCAAAAAGCGTGTCCATCACGCTCAGGGTTTCGTCGAAAGCGGGTTGCTGGTTCAGGTAGCCCAGCCGTAGCTCACGCCGCAGACTGACGTTGCCCTCGTCGGGCGGCTGAAGACCCGCCAGCACGTCGAGCAGGGAGGTTTTGCCCGAACCGTTGCGACCAACTAAAGCGACTTTGTCGCCCTGACTCAGGCCCAGGGTCAGGTTGCGAAATAGCCAGCGGTCGCCAAAACTCTTGGCAATGTTATCAGCAGAAAGAAAGTTCATGGAATCGGTTATTAGTTACTGGGTTATTGGTTATTAGTTACTGGATTTTCCCGATTTTCATCCAATAATCAGTAACTCAATAACCACCACTCACCGGCGGGATTGGCGAATCAGCCACATATCGGCCAGCACCAGCGCCGCCATGGCCTCCACGATGGGCACCGCCCTGGGCACGACGCAGGGATCGTGCCGCCCTTTGCCCTGCACCGTCACGGGTTGGCCCTGCGCATCGACGCTGGGCTGGTCCTGCATGATGGTCGCGGTGGGTTTGAAAGCCACCCGAAAGTAGATGTCCTCCCCGTTGCTAATGCCCCCCTGGATGCCACCGGAGTGGTTGGTGCGGGTGCGCACCTGTTCGTTTTCCAGAAAATATTCGTCGTTGTGTTCGGAGCCGTACAGTTCCACCCCCGCGAAGCCACTGCCGTACTCGAAGCCTTTCACGGCGTTGATACTCAGCATGGCTTTGCCGAGTTCGGCGTGAAGTTTATCAAAAACCGGCTCCCCCAAACCCACCGGGCAGCCCTTCACCACGCCCGTGACGACGCCGCCCACGCTGTCGCCCCGCTTGCGGGTTTCGTCGATGTAGGCAAACATTTGCTCGGCCATCGCCGGGTCCGGGCAACGCACGGCGTTTTCCTCGGCCAGTGCCAGGTTTAATTCTTGATACGGGGTTTCCAGTTTTAGCTTTCCCACTTGCGACACGTAAGCCTGGATGCTCACGCCCACCGGGGCCAGGAGTAATTTAGCCACAGCACCAGCGGCGACGCGGGCGGCCGTTTCGCGGGCCGATGACCGCCCGCCCCCGCGATAATCCCGAACGCCGTACTTGGCCTGGTAGGTATAGTCGGCGTGCGAGGGGCGAAACTGTTCGGCAATGTGGCTGTAATCTTTCGAGCGTTGGTCTTCATTGCGAATGAGCATCGCCAGCGGTGTACCCGTGGTTTTGCCTTCAAAAACTCCCGAGAGTACTTCGACTTCATCGGCCTCGCGGCGCTGGGTGGTGATCCGGCTCTGGCCAGGCTTGCGGCGGTCGAGTTCGTGCTGGATAAACTCCACATCGAACGCCAGACCCGCCGGACAGCCGTCGATCACCACGCCAATCGCCGGACCGTGCGATTCGCCAAAAGTCGATAGTTTAAAAAGGGTTCCGTAGGTGCTACTCATTGGTTACGGGTTTTTTTACAGTGATCAGTGAAGAGTTAAAAGTTATTCTAACTTTCTGAATACGAGTATCTTATTGTCAACAACTTTTAACTTTTCACTGATCACTGCTTAATTCGCCAGAAAATCACGACCATGCCCGCCAGCATCACGGCCAGCACCAGATTGGCGGATTGTTTGATCAACAATGGATAATCACTTTCCAGCACGTTGCTGCCGAGTTGGTCGAGTTGGGCGTAGAGCGCATTTTCTGGCCCGGCCATTTTTTCGCTGGCTGTCAAATTACTGCCCGTCACCCGGACAACGGTTTGGGGTCTGAGCGTATCAAAACGGGCCGTTTGGGGATTGAAAAAGATGAACTGCACGTAACGACTCATGGCGAAATTCCCCGCTCGTTTTGGAATAATCTGGTAGCTAAATACTTTCTCGCCCCGCACCCGTCCCGCCTGCCGACTCACAGTCTGCTGCACGTCGGGCGGGTAAAAATCAAAGTTGGCATCGTTGGTGGGCGTCGGCAGTTCTACGCCAGCCCCGTTTCCTTCGCCCGTCAGCCGGAGCGTGTACGACAGGCTACGGCCCGTTTGCCCGCGCGGTGGAGTCAGGCTTTCCTGCAACCGGAACACCCCGACCGCCACCCGGTCGCGCAGGGGGTGGGGTGGTAGCGGTCGGGGTTGTACCATAAAAACGTTGCTGCGAAAGGGTTTCAACGTGGCCGCCGCCGCCGAACCCGCCGGATGGGTAAGCAGATTGAGAGTAACTTCCGGAAAGCGTATTTCCTGGGCATTGAGTGGAAAATAGGCCGCCTCAAACACGCGGTATTCAGTGTAGCGCCGCCCGTTGAGCACCGCCGGGCGGGTTTGGAGTTCGCCCGAAATACCGAAATTTTCCTCCCAGCAGTTGTCGGGGCGAATTTTTGGTAAAATCTGCGCGATTTGTTCGTTGAGTTGATAGCCCTGGAGTTCCTGCCGACTGTCGTCGGCAATATAAAACGAGAGCCGCACGGTGAAGCCTTCTCCCACGTAAACCCGGCTGCGATTGGCCCGTAGCGACAGAAAGGCGTCGGCTTTACTGTCGGCCACCGTGGTTTCCTCTTCGGCGGTTTCCTCGCCCGATTCATCGGTTGCGGGGGGGGGGGGCGCCCCCCCCCCGGGTTTGCCCCCCCCCGGGTTTTTTTTCCCGGGGGGTTTTAAAAAAAA
>JAJAZB010000091.1 GCA_026785975.1 Cytophagaceae bacterium
CCCCCCCCCGGGGGGGGGTGGTGGGGGTTTAGTAACACTTGTGTTTTGCCCCCCCGGGGGGGGGGGGGGGGGGGGGGGGGGCGGCCCTACCTGCCTTGAGCGAAAGTTCTACATACCCGTTGTTCTCAAAAATCCACGTGGACGTTTACCCATTCGGAATCAAATCGTGCCCCAAATTTTTTGTAAAAGTTAATGGCGGGTTCATTCCAGTCCAACACTTGCCACATCAGCCCGGTACATTGGTTGGCCCGCGCTTCGGCAATCGTCGCTTCGAGGAGCGCTTCTCCGACTCCCCGACCCCGCCACGGTTCGGTCACGATGAGGTCTTCGAGGTAGAGCCGCTTGCCTTTCCAGGTGGAATACCGAAAATAATACAGCGAGATTCCCACGATTACAGCCTCCGCCTCCGCCACCAACAGACCAAAAATCGGCTGTTCACCGAAGCCATCGCGCCGCAGTTGATCGGGGGAATTGCTGACCTGATCGGGCGCTTTTTCAAAAACGGCCAGTTCCATAATCAGGTCAAAAACCTGCGGCACATCGTCAGAACGGCCTTTGCGTAGGTTAAAATCAACCATTTGAAATTCTATTCGTGGTTCACGTATCGTTCCCACTTCTCGATCAGCGCCTGCATATCGGCGGGCAGGTCGGCTTCGAAATACATCCGTTGTTTAGTGCGGGGGTGTTCAAAACCGAGCGAACGCGCGTGCAGTGCCTGCCGGGGACAGAGCGCGAAACAATTATCGACAAACTGTTTGTACTTCGTAAAAACGGTTCCCTTCAGCACCCGGTCGCCGCCGTACGCCGCGTCGTTGAACAAGGGGTGCCCCTTATATTTCATGTGAATTCGGATCTGGTGGGTACGCCCCGTTTCGAGCTTGCACTGCACCAGACTCACGTAGCGCAGCGGTTTCAGCACCTGGTAGTGCGTGATGGCGTGTTTGCCCCAGTCGCCATCGGGAAATACGTCCATCACCCGCCGGTCTTTCACGCTCCGGGCCACATGGCCCGTGATTGTTCCTTCGGGTGGTTGCGGCTCACCCCAAACCAGCGCCAGGTAGGTGCGCTCGATGCTGTGGTCGAAAAACTGCCGGGCCAGATGCGCCATCGCAAATTCAGTTTTGGCAATCACCAGCAGGCCCGAGGTATCCTTGTCGATTCGGTGAATCAGACCGGGCCGTCCAATGCCGTTTTGCGTCGTGGGCAGGTTCTGAAAATGGTACGCAAGGGCATTCACCAGCGTACCCGACCAGTTGCCGTGCGCCGGGTGAACCACCATGCCGGCGGCTTTATTGACCACCAGCAGGTCGTCGTCTTCGTAAACGATGTCAAGTGAAATATTTTCGGGCAGCACTTCCGTTTCGCGCGGCGGGTGCGGCAAGGCCACGGTAATCACGTCCAACGGATGGACGCGGTAACTCGACCTGACCACCTGCCCATTCACCCGCACCGATTCACTCTCGATGGCCGACTGGATTTTGCTACGGGTCGCGTTTTGAATCCGGTTGATCAGGTATTTATCCAATCGCAGGAGGCCCTGCCCTTTGTCCACCTCGATGCGGTGGTGTTCGTAGAGTTCTTCGTCTTCGGCGTGGTCAATTTCTTCGGTCATATTCTGAAGTTCAGGACGATACCTGCGCCAACTCTGGCAAAGTTTTGAACTTTGCCAGAGTTAAAAGTTAGGTCAGCGCAGGGTTGGGCTTCTCGAACCGTTTCGCCTTAAACCCTGCACGTTGTCGTTGCAAAAGTACCCAATTTCCCTTGAACTCCCCCCGTTGACGTGGGGCGACAGAATGTATAACTTTGCAGACGAGCGACGACGACTCGCGAGCTACTGCAGATTTGATTCTCTGACCACCGTTTTGCAGCCTATCCTAAACTTACCCATCTTTGCACCCATGAAACGCCGTCCCGTTCAATGGCTGGCCCTGCTGCTGGGCCTGTGGTACGCCGCGATGGCCCTGGAGGTCAGCGAGGTGGAACGGGTTTGCCAGTACGAAACCGAGGCGCATTGCTACGTGCTGGCCGATGCTCCGCACTTCGACTTTCCTGCGCCTACTGCCGTGGCCGTCTTGCCCGTTTGGTCCCTATCGGGGGTTAAGAAGCTACTTTTTGCAACTGTTACGGCAAGCGAGCCGGTCATTTTCCATCCTGACCCACCCCCACCACCGGGCCGGATTCACGCCCGGTGCGCCATTTGGCTGATTTGAGAAACCCGTTTTTTGTCGCTCCCCAGGTGCGACCAATCGAAACGGGTTTGTTTATCTCAATCTACTTCAGCCATGAAATTCTTCCTTCTGGGCAGCGTATTGCTACTTTCCCTTCCGGTGCTGGCCCAAAACAGCCTGCGCCTCAAACTCACCGACGATAAAACCAAACTGCCGCTGCCCGGCGCGACCATTCAGGTACCCGCCCTGAGCAAAGGAATCATCACCGACGCGCAGGGCGAAGCGCGTTTTAATGACCTACCCACGGGCGAGGTTCGCCTGCGTCTTTCATCGGTGGGCTATCACGACAAAACCCAAACTCTGCGCCTGCCGCTGGCCGATACCACGCAGGTGGTACTCATCGACCTCGAACCCACTTCGCTCGACCTGGAAGGTGTCACCGTGACCTCCACGCGCACCAACAGCCGCATCGAGGAAATTCCGGTGCGGGTGGAAGTGGTGGGCCTGGAAGAAATCGAGGAGAAAGTCGGGATGCGGCCCGCCAACATTTCCATGCTGTTGAGTGAAACCTCCGGCGTACAGGTGCAGCAAACCTCGGCGCTTTCGGCCAACCAGAGCGTGCGCCTGCTGGGTCTCGATGGCAAGTACACCCAGTTGTTGAAAGATGGCTTCCCGCTCTACTCGGGGCTGGCCAACGGCCTGAGCCTGATGCAGATTCCGCCCCTCGATTTACAACAGGTCGAGTTAATCAAAGGCTCTTCCTCCGCCCTGTACGGGGGCGATGCCATCGGCGGCATCATCAATCTGATTTCCAAACAACCCACCCGCGAAGGCCAAACCCAGGTGTTGCTCAACGCCACCCACAAAGGCGGGGCCGACGTGGCCGTCTGGTACGCCAAACGCAACGCGCGGGTGGGCACAACGATGCTGGCGCAGTACAATTTCCAGAAGCCCTACGACGTGAACGACGACGGCTTCACGGATTTGCCCAAAACCCGCACCCTGACGATTAACCCGAAATTATTTTGGTACGCCAACGAGGAAACGACGCTGACGCTCGGCGTTAACCACACCCGCGACGACCGCACGGGCGGGTTTTTACGCGCTATTCAGGACGGCGGGGCGGCGGGTTTTACCGAAGAAAATGAGTCTCGCCGCACCTTCACGACGGTGAAACTGGAACGGAAATTCGACGAATCGGGTGGAGTTCTAACGCTGAAAAATGCGCTCAACTTCTTCAACCGCAGCATCGCCCAACCGGGCTACCGGTTTAGCGGGCGGCAGTTTGCCACCTATTCCGAGGCCTCGTATTTTCTGCCCTGGCAAAAGCATAAATCCGTGCTGGGGGCCAATCTGTGGACGGACCGGTTCGCGGAATCGACCGGACAGCGCGACTACCGCTACGCCACGCTCGGCGGATTTTTGCAGGACGACTGGGCACTCACCGAGGCCCTGCGCCTGCAAGCGGGTCTGCGGGCCGATTACCAACACCGGGATTACGCCGCCGAAGGCAGCACCGGCAACCTCTACGTGCTGCCGCGCCTGTCGGTGATGGATAAACTCAGCGAACACTGGACGTTGCGAATTGGGGCCGGACTGGGCTACAAAGCCCCCACGCTCTTCGATACGCAGTCGGAGCAGTCGGCCTACCAAAACCTGTTGCCCCTGACCAACCGCCTGAAAGCCGAAACCTCCAAAGGCATCACCGCCGACGCAAATTACAAAACCACGCTGGGCGAGGTATTTTTTACGGTCAATCAGTCTTTTTTCTACACCGTCATCGACAACCCACTGGTGCTGACGAGCGATTGCACCGGAGCGGGTTTTAGGCGGTATTTCCGCAATGTCAGTGAGCCGGTTCGTTCGCAGGGGTTCGAGACCAACGCCAAATGGGGCTGGGAAGCCTGGAAATTGTTCGTCGCCTACACCTACACCGATGCCCGCAACACCTTCCAGCCCAAGCCCGTTGAGCGGGTCGAATTCGCGCCCCAACACAAGGTGGTGACCACGCTGGTGTACGAAGTGGAGAAGAAATTCCGGGCCGGGCTGGAAGGTTTCTACACTGGCCCGCAGCACATCGGCGGCGGCGAGAGGAGCCGGGGCTATTTCATTGCCGGACTCATGGCCGAGAAACTATTCCGGCGTTTCAGCGTAATCGGCAACCTGGAAGACTTCAGCGACACCCGCCAGACCCGCTTTGAAAACATCCTGCTTTCGGCCCTGCCGCAACGCCCGCAGTTCCGGCCCATTTACGCCCCGCTCGACGGGTTTATTGCCAACGTGGCGCTGAGAATCAACCTTTGATGAAACCTACACCCGTCATTTCCCGCACCGTCTGGGTTCTCTCGCTGGTGAGTTTGTGTACCGACGTAGCCAGCGAAATGCTCTACCCCATCATGCCCGTGTACCTGCGCCACATCGGGTTTTCGGTGGTGCTGATTGGGGTACTCGAAGGCTTCGCCGAGGCCATCGCCGGACTTAGCAAGGGCTACTTTGGGCGGCTCTCCGACGGGCTGGGGCGGCGGTTGCCATTCGTGCAGTGGGGCTACGCCCTGAGTGCGCTGTCGAAGCCGATGATGGCCCTGCTCCCCACGCCGGGCTGGGTGTTTGGTGCCCGCAGCCTCGACCGGCTCGGCAAGGGCCTGCGCACGGGTGCCCGCGACGCGCTGCTTTCGGATGAAGCCACGCCCGCCACCAAAGGCCGGGTGTTCGGTTTCCACCGCTCGATGGACACGCTCGGGGCGGTGCTGGGGCCTCTGGCGGCGCTGGTGTACCTGTACTTTTTTCCTGAATCCTACCGTACGCTGTTTTTGCTGGCCTTTGCGCCGGGGTTGCTCTCGATTGCCCTCACGTTTTTGATTCGGGAAAAACCGGCTTCAACCCAAGTCCCGCGCCCGCCGGTGTCGTTTTTCGCCTTCGCCGACTACTGGAAACGCAGCCCGGTGGCCTACCGGCGGCTGGCGACAGGACTGCTACTTTTCGCGCTCTTCAATAGCTCAGACGTGTTTCTGTTGCTGAAAATCAAGGAAGCGGGCCTGAGCGATACGACGGTCATCGGCGTGTACGTGTTTTACAACCTGATTTACGCGATTACGGCGTATCCAATGGGCATTCTGGCCGACCGCCTGGGGTTGGGGCGGGTGCTAATGGGTGGGCTTTGCCTGTTCGTGGTCGTGTACGCGGGCATGGCCCTGACGAGCAATCTGTACGGATTCGTGGCCTTATTTCTGCTCTACGGCATTTACGCAGCGGCGACTGAAGGCGTTTCCAAAGCCCTGATTGCCAACACCGTGGAGCGGGGTGATACGGCAACGGCCATTGGCACGTATTCGGGTTTTCAGAGTTTGGTGGCGCTGGGAGCCTCCTCCCTGACGGGCTGGGTGTGGTATCGCTTCGGGGCGGAGGCCAGTCTGGGACTGTCGGCGGTGGGCGTAGTTGGGGTAATTTTATACCTGGCGCTCAACTTGCCCGAACGGCGGGAAGACCAGTAATCAATCCTGCGCTCATTAACTTTGCCAAAGTTTTAGAACTTTGGCAAAGTTGTTTCACTCAACATTCCAACCCGATATGTCAGGACACAGTAAATGGGCCACGATCAAACGTAAAAAAGGGGCTTTGGACGCCAAACGCGGGAACCTCTTCACCAAATTAGTGAAAGAAATAGCCGTTGCCGCCCGGATTGGCGGGGGCGATCCGGGCGGAAATCCACGTCTGCGACTGGCCATTCAGAGTGCCCGATCCAGTTCCATGCCCAAGGAAAACATTGACCGGGCCGTCAAGAAAGCCACCAGTACGGACGCGGATAATTATCAGGAAACCACCTACGAAGCCAATTACGGTCCGGTCGGGATATTCATCGAAGCCACCACCGACAACCTCAACCGCACCCTGGCCAACGTGCGAACGTACCTCACCAAAAACGGCGGTACGCTCGGTACCAACGGCTCACTTTCGTTTATTTTTAGTCGGAAAGGCATTTTCAATTTCACGCTCACCCCGGAAACAATCGCCGACGATTTAATCCTCGAACTCATCGATGCCGGAGCCGAAGACGTGGAGATTGACGAAACTTACGTGACCGTCACGGGTAGTTTTGAAGATTTTGGGGCCATGCAAAAGAAACTGGAGGGTATGAATATTAACATTGAAGAGGCGTCCATCCAGCGCATTCCCAACAATACGGTGGCCCTCGACGATGAGCAGTTTCAGAAAGCCATGAAACTCATCGACCTGCTCGAAGACGATGACGACGTGCAAAAAGTGTATCACAACCTGGAAGTGAGCGAGGCGCAGGAAGCGATGCTGGGGTAGGTTATTGACTAAACTGGTGCGGGTAAAGAGATGACAAATTCCGTGAACTTTCCATGGGTTTGGTCAAATCAACTTGGACCAGGGTTTAACGTGTATGTCACCGAGCGGCGGTCCGCCGAGCGGCGGTCCAATACTTCTTTTTTGTTCTTCGTTGCCGCCGTACACCAAAAGCTGCTCGACAACATTTCTCCGTGGTGTACTGGGCTAAGAAACCCAGTGGGTCGCTGTTGGCAAATTCCAGCGTGTCCGGGTTCTCCAGCGAAACATATGCTTTTTCGGGAAAAACCGCCCGGCAAAGCGTGGTTTTGCCGCTTTGCCGGGGACCGGCTACGGCCACACTCCGAAATGTTTTGGCCAGATGCAATAGCCGTTCGGTCGCTACTCGTTGTATCATACCTAAACTAATTTGGACAAATATGGAGTCAAATTCCGTATTTGTCCAAATTACAGATTGGCAATATCATCCGATTTTCGTGTCAGACGGGATGGTGATGACAAACACTGTCCCCGCGCCTTGTTCAGAAATCACTTCCAGCGTTCCCCCATGTCCTTTGGTGACAATATCGTAGCTCAACGACAGCCCCAGACCCGTGCCCTGCCCGGTGGGTTTGGCCGTGAAAAAAGGTTGGAAGATCTTAGATTTCACTGATTCAGGAATACTATTGCCATTATCGAGGACGTGGATTTCGACTTATCATTTTTCTTGTTGAAAATAGACATGAAAGGAAGAAGTTGATCGGGGTAAGTAGCTGCTAACTTGATAATTATGTGGCACAATGCCAAACTCAGGTAGTTGGCTGATGTGGCAACGAAACCCAGATGGTTCTTTCGACCATAAAAATCCACGATCAAAACTCCACCATCCTCACCATCAACTTCTCCAACTCCCTCGTCGCTGAACCAGCCTCGGCGTCGTACTGGTTGAAAAAATAGCAAAACGCCACCAACTCGCCTACCCGGTTGGTGAAGTACCCCGCGTAGGCCCGCACCCCGCCAATGCTGCCGCTTTTGGCCCGCACGTTGCCCGCCGCCCGCGTTTTGCGGCCCAGATTCCGAACCGTTCCTGAAACACCCAGGATGGGAATGCTGGCGTAAAAAGAGCCAAACGACGGTTCGCGGGTAGCCGCCGTTAGAATATCCACCATGTTTTGCGCCGTCACGCCGTTCTGCGGCGACAAGCCCGACCCGTCGAGTGGTCGGAAACCAGTCAGCGCAACGCCTTTGCTGCGCCAAACCTGTTTGAGCGCGTTGACGCCCTGACTCGTGGAATTGCCGTAGTTGAGCGTCACACCCACGGTTTTCAAAAACGCTTCCGCGTATAAATTGATGCTCTGAAAGTTGCACTCCCGGGCCAGGTCACGCAGGGACGGGGAGGCTTGTTTATGCAAAATACTCGTTGCCGGTGGTGTCGCAACGTCAGCCTGCTGACGACGCAACTGACTCAGTGCTACGGCCTCTTGCGCAACCTTCAGGCCCGCTTGCGTCAGGGCCGTTTGCAGGGAAAGTGCCGCAAAATACCCCGGCTCGGGCAGGGAGCCTTTCACGGAAAATTCGGAAACGCCCGCCGGTACGAAGCCTTCGAGGTACGCCCGGCGGTCGAACGGGCCAGCGAAAATATTCACCTGGTCGCCCGTGCCCGCCGCGTCGGTACGCACCCGATTGTCGAAACTCAGGTAGGGAACGACCGGATCGGTACGCAGCACCTGGGCGGTTTGAAAAAGCGTATCGGCGGGTTTGAAGAAAACTTTGTAGAGATTTTCATTCACGATCAACCCGGTTGCTCCCGCCCCGTAATAGTTGCCGAGGTCGTCCCAGGGCCAACCACCGGGCGTGGGGTTTTCACCAAAAAAAAGATCATCGGCCAGCACCCGCCCCGTCACGACCCGGATGCCCGCCTGCCGAACGGCGGCAACCCAAACGGAGATCTGGGCGGCTAAATCGGGGAAACCGGCAAACCGCCCCGACGCCAGGGAAGGGTCGCCCACGCCCCGAATCCGCAGACTACCCAGCAGGGTATCGCCGCGTAACTGCCCGTCGTATTCGAGCGTAGTTTGGTAAGCAAACGTGTCGCTGAGTACCGCCATTGCCGTAGCGGTGGTAATGAGTTTAATCGTCGAAGCGGGCGGCAGGCTGCGCCGGGCGTTGTAGGCGATGAGGGTTTGGCCGGTTTTGACGTTTTTCAAACAAGCGCCGACACTGCCATTTTGCAACAACGGCGATGCCTGCAACGAGTCGATCTGTCGCCTGAATCGCTCCCGGCGCAGCGAGTCGGGCGATTGGGCGAGCAGTGGGCCGGTTAGGAAAAAGGGAAACAGGAATAGAAATCTCAGGGGCATAGTCGGAGAGTGCAGTCAGGTTGGCAACCTAGGAAAAAGGCGGTAGTCTGCCGCAGGACAACGGAAAGTTGCTATTTTTCAATATTTTTGCAAAAATAAACTCAACATTTTTTAAGGGAAAATTGTCAGGACTTTCACTTCTAGGACTTTCGCTTAGCCTCACCCCCGGCCCCTCTCCACCGGAGAGGGGC